>NZ_JAEHBX010000006.1:0-153582 GCF_016483395.1 Bacillus cereus group sp. N21 | reverse complement strand
CCATAGAAAAAATCCCCTCCATAGTAAACAGATTAATGTGCTTTCTTTTTACTGTCTACTATAAGGGGATCATATCATATTGAAGGTAGCTTTCTTTATTTTTCGTTTGGAATGTAAAATATTTGTCAAATTTCTCATGGAGCACACAAATGGTTATTGTTATACTAGAATCTACGGAAAAAATGATTATGGGAAATGAGGAGTTTATTCAGTATGGAATGGCGTAATATATATCGTGGTTTTTGTATGGGAGTTAGTGATTTAATTCCTGGTGTAAGCGGCGGGACAATTGCTGTTGTACTAGGGATTTATGAAAGATTGCTTGCGGCAATTAGCGGATTCTTTAGTCGTGAATGGAAAAAACATTTAGGCTTTTTAATTCCGCTTGCTGCTGGTGTGGCGGTGGCACTTTTAACATTAAGTCATGTGATTAAGTATTTGCTGGAATATCATTATGAGCCAACACAGTTTTTCTTCCTTGGTTTAATTTTAAGTATTCTACCAATGTTAATGAAGGAAGCGAATGCAAAGGAAACATTTAAAGCAGGACATATTGTTATACTAATCGTTGCAGCGGCTCTTGTAGCTGTAACAGCATTCTTTAAGCCAGATAAAGCGGCAGATCCAATTACTACGTTAACAATTTTAAATACAATTGGGCTATTTTTGGCAGGATGGATGGCGAGTATGGCTATGCTACTTCCAGGGATTAGCGGATCATTTATTTTATTAATCATTGGTGTATATCCAACAGCGATTAATGCATTAACAACATTAAACCTACCGCTAATTGCAGTCATTGGTGCAGGTGTTATGGTTGGATTTGTGGTGAGTAGTAAAGGGATTAGCTACTTATTAGCACATTTTAAAAGTGCAACATTCGCTGCAATTATTGGGCTTGTCATCGGATCGATTGCAGTAGTGTTTCCTGGGATTCCAGCCGGTGGTATGTCGATTGTAAGTTCTATTATTACGTTTATTTTAGGGTTTGCGATTGTATCGTATTTTAGTAAGAAAAAGTGATTGAGAGATAGCTCTCAATCACTTTTTTTGTTATTTGTATTTATTTTTTTTGTATTTTTTACCAAGAATATACGAAAGCGATCGTTTTGGTGAAAAAGTTACTTGAGCTTACTTTTCTGCTTTATCTTGCCTCTTAACATTTGGTAGGAAAGTAAACCACCTGTAAAAGTACAATTCATGACGGGCTACTTTACTTTATTTGGGGGTGTCAAATATGAAAGTGTCAATATTTATCACTTGTGTTGCAGATGTTTTTTATCCAGAAGTAGGAAAAGATGTCGTGGAAATTCTTGAAGATTTAGGGTGTGAAGTTGATTTCCCTAAAGACCAAACCTGCTGCGGACAGCCTGCTTATAATAGCGGTTATCATAAAGAAACAAAAACAGCTGCAAAACATATGATTAAAGCTTTTGCTAATTCGGAATATGTTGTAGCGCCATCAGGATCTTGCGCTATGATGGTTCACGAGTTTTCTAGTTTATTTTCTGAAAGTGAAGCAGAGTGGAAGAAAAAAGCTACTGAACTTGCAAATAAAACATATGAATTCACACAGTTTCTTGTTGAAGTATTAGGGAAAGAAGACTTAGGTGCGGAGCTTCATAAAAAAGCAACGGTTCATACATCTTGCCATATGAGCCGATTAATGGGGATTAAGGAACCGCCGCAAAAATTATTAAAATGTGTAAAGGGACTGGAAGTTGTTTCGTTACCACATAATTATGATTGCTGTGGATTTGGGGGCACATTCTCAGTGGAAATGCCAGAAATCTCTGAGCAAATGGTCGATGAAAAAGTAAAGCATATTATGGAAACCGGTGCAGAACTGTTAATCGGGATGGATTGTAGCTGCTTAATGAATATAAAAGGACGTTTAACACGCAATGGTTATCCAATTGATGTAAAGCATATTGCTCAAGTATTAAATGAAGATCGAAAATAAGAGGGGGGATATAAAGATGGGAATGAAAATTGGGAATGATCCTTTTCATAAGCGTGCTGAAACAGGTATAGGGGATCAATTCATGAGACAGGCTGTCAGGAAAGCGCAAGATGGTCTTAGAGGCAAGAAATTAAAAGCTACTGAGAGTCTTGGGAATTGGGAGGAATGGCGAGCTTTAGAGGAAGAAATTCGAAAGCATACATTAGAAAACCTTGATTATTATTTGTATCAACTGAGTGAAAATATTGAGAAAAATGGTGGTTTTGTTTATTTTGCAAAGACTGCAGAAGACGCAAGGGAATATGTAAAAGGGATTGTAAAAAAGAAAAACGCGAAAAAAATTGTGAAATCAAAATCTATGGTAACGGAAGAGATTAGTTTAAATGAAGCGATTGAAGAGGCTGGAGGAGAAGTGTTAGAAACGGACCTTGCCGAATTTATTCTGCAAGTGAACGACCACGATCCTCCATCACATATTGTTGTTCCGTGTCTTCATAAGGATAAAGAACACATTTGTGAAATATTTAAAACAAAGTTAGATTATACTGGAACATCTGATCCTACGGAAATGGCGAGGTTTGTAAGGGATTATTTGCGTGATGATTTTTTTACAGCGGATGTAGGGGTGACAGGATGTAACTTTGCTGTTGCAGAGTCTGGGTCTATTTCTATCGTGGCAAACGAAGGGAATGCAAGACTTACCACGACGCTTCCGAAAACGTTAATTACAGTTATGGGAATGGAACGTATTGTTCCAACATGGGAAGAGCTTGATGTATTAGTAACACTTCTATGCCGAAGTTCTGTAGGACAAAAGTTAACAAGTTATATTACAGGGTTAACCGAGCCCGGTGGGACAGACGGACCTGAGGAATTTCATTTAGTCATTGTTGATAATGGTCGTTCTAATATTTTAGGAACAGAATTTCAAAGTATCCTTCAGTGCATTCGCTGTGCAGCATGTATTAATGTATGTCCCATATATCGGCATATCGGTGAACATGCGTATGGCTCCATTTATCCAGGACCGATTGGAGCTGTGTTGACACCACTTTTAGGAGGATATGATGAATATAAAGATTTACCTTATGCATCTAGCCTTTGTGGAGCTTGTACAGAAGCGTGTCCAGTGAAAATACCGTTACACGATTTATTAATTAAACATCGCCGCCACATTGTAGAAGAAGCGAAACAATCACCTGTGGCTTGGAACGTTGCTATGAAAGGTTTTGAAAAAGCGGTGAATAGCTCCAGATTATTTTCTCTTGCTGCAAAGACCGCTCCGTATGCATTAAAGCCTCTTACAAAAGGGGACAAGATCGAGCGTGGAATCGGTCCGTTAAAAGCTTGGACGGATGCGAGAGATTTTCCAGTTCCAGAAAAACAACCGTTTAGAGATTGGTTTAAAAAACGTGAAAAGGAGAACGATAATGGCCATCCAAAATCGTGAGGAATTTTTATTCCAATTATCAGAAAAGCTTGGCAGAAAACGTCCGGAAGCAGTAAAAAAACCGAACTGGTCTTTTTCTCCGCAGTGGACTGTTTTTGACGGATTAACACAAGATGAACTTGTATTGAAATTAATAGAGCAATGCGAGGTAATCCATACACAAGTTAAGCGAACAACAAAGGCCAGGCTTGTTGAAACATTACAATCTTTTCTCACAGAATGGAATATTCAATCTGCTGTGTATTCTAATGATGAACGGTTTGAGGAATATGGCCTCAGTCAATTTTTAAGCAATGAAGGTACAATGCATTTTCGTAAGTGGGGCTTAGATCATAAAGAAGAGAACATAGAATTTGCGAAAGCTGCTGACATTGGCATTACGTTCAGTGATATCGCTCTTGCTGAATCAGGAACCGTTGTTCTATTTAATGATGGATTAAAAGGAAGGCACGTTAGTCTTCTTCCTAAGTCATATATTGCAATTGTTCCTAAAAATACGATTGTGCCAAGGTTAACCCAGGCTACAAAAGTCATTCACCATCAAAATAAAGCGGGAGACAAATTGCCAGCTTGTGTGAATTTCGTTTCTGGTCCGTCAAATAGTGCAGATATTGAAATGAATCTCGTCGTAGGTGTACATGGGCCAATCAGAACAGCGTATATTATTGTGGATGATCAATAAGGATTTACGTCTCCTTACCAAATAATGAGTTAAAAGATTTGACTTGATCTTTGTATATTGCGTATAAGATATGCCAATTGTGAGGGATTCTATTTTGTAATCCAACAGCGATGGGAATTACTTTCCATCGTTTTTTTGTTTCTTTAGGCCGGGAGCTCCTTCATTGTGACAAAGTGTTTTTGATAGTATAATGAAATGAGTATGTGATGAAGAAATTCATCATAAGTAGCTGAGGTGAAGAAACATGCAAAGAGTAACAAACTGTGTGTTAATCAAAGATAATGAAGTTCTCCTATTACAAAAACCTCGTCGGAACTGGTGGGTTGCACCGGGCGGGAAAATGGAACGCGGTGAAACAGTAAGAGATTCCGTTGTTCGCGAATATCGTGAAGAAACAGGTATTTATTTAAAGAACCCAGCGTTAAAGGGGGTCTTCACTTTTGTCATTCAAGAAGGTGATAAAGTTGTTTCTGAATGGATGATGTTCTCCTTTTTAGCGACAGATTTTGCAGGAGAAAACAAATTGGAAAGCGAAGAAGGCATCATTGGCTGGCATACATTTGATAAAATTGATGAGTTAGCAATGGCACCAGGAGATTATCACATTATTGATTATTTAATTAAAGGAAATGGAATAATCTACGGTACGTTTGTATATACACCAGATTTTGAATTACTTTCATATCGATTGGATCCGAGCTAAACCGTCAAGGAGGGGATACAATGACAGCGAATAATGATATTAAAATGGTAATTATTACAGGAATGTCCGGTGCAGGAAAAACAGTAGCCTTACAAAGTTTTGAAGATTTAGGATATTTTTGTGTAGATAACTTACCACCGATGTTATTGCCGAAGTTTGTTGAACTTATGGCAGACTCGAAAGGGAAAATGAATAAAGTGGCACTTGGTATTGATTTACGTGGCCGCGAATTTTTTGAACATTTATGGGGAGCGCTTGATGATTTATCAGAACGCACTTGGATCATTCCTCATATTTTATTTTTAGATGCGAAAGATAGCACGCTTGTAACGCGTTACAAAGAAACGAGACGTTCGCATCCGCTTGCGCCGACTGGTTTGCCGTTAAAAGGGATTGAGGCAGAGCGTGATTTATTAACAGACATGAAGGCAAGAGCTAATATTGTACTCGATACGTCTGAGTTAAAACCGAAAGAATTGCGCGAGAAAATTGTTCATCTGTTTTCAACAGAAAATGAGCAAGCGTTTCGTGTAAATGTGATGTCATTTGGATTTAAGTACGGTATTCCGATTGATGCTGATTTAGTATTTGATGTTCGTTTTTTACCAAATCCATATTATATTCCACAGATGAAGCCTTTAACAGGACTGGATGAAGAAGTTTCGTCATATGTGCTCAAATTTAATGAAACACATAAATTTTTAGAAAAGCTGACGGATCTCATTACTTTCATGCTTCCTCATTATAAAAGAGAAGGTAAGAGTCAACTTGTAATTGCAATTGGATGTACAGGTGGGCAACATCGTTCTGTTACGCTTGCAGAATACCTTGGAAAACATTTGAAACCAGAATATATCGTTCATGTATCTCATCGTGATGTGGAGAAGAGAAAGGGCCATTAGGGGATGAAAAAAGAGAGAAAACCTAAAATTGTCATCATGGGAGGAGGAACTGGACTATCTGTTTTATTAAGAGGATTGAAGAAATATCCTGTTGATATTACAGCGGTTGTTACAGTAGCTGATGATGGTGGCAGTTCAGGTAGATTGCGTGATGAGTTAGAAATTCCACCACCAGGCGACATTCGTAACGTACTTGTTGCGTTATCAGATGTAGAGCCGCTTGTGGAAGCTTTATTTCAACATCGTTTTACATCCGGAGAAGGTTTAACGGGTCATGCATTAGGTAATTTATTGCTAGCAGGGATGACGTCGATTACAGGAGACTTTTTCCATGCCATTACAGAAACGAGTAAAGTGTTAAATGTAAGAGGGCGTGTTTTACCAGCGGCCAACCAAAGTGTTGTGCTTCATGCAGAACTGGAAGATGGGCAAATTGTAACAGGTGAATCGAAAATTCCGTACTTTGGGAAAAAGATTAATCGCGTGTTTTTAACACCGGGTGATGTAGAACCACTGTCTGAGACATTGATGGAGATTCAGCGGGCTGATTTGCTTGTTTTTGGTCCTGGTAGTTTGTATACAAGTATCTTACCGAATTTAATCGTGAAAAAAATCGGGGACGCTGTTCTTACTGCAAAGGCGAAAAAGGTATATGTATGTAATGTCATGACACAAGCCGGTGAAACGATGGGGTATACAGCATTTGATCATGTGCAAGCTTTGCATGATCATCTTGGAGCACCTTTCATCGATACAGCGATTGTAAATAATCATGATATTCCTGCTGAATTACGTAAACTGTATGCAAAAGAGCTGTCTGAACCTGTTGTGGTTGATGAAGATCGTTTTGCTGAAAGTAAGATTCGTTTAATTCAAGATGAATTAGCAAAGTATGATGATCAAGTTGTAAGACATGATACATTAAAACTAGCTTCTATTTTATATTCGTTGTTATAAGCATGCGTTATCTCTTTATGAGATAACGCTACTCATTCATATAGGACAAAATTGTTGTTCCCAAATATCGTATAAGGAGGTGGGGCTGTGTCATTTGCATCAGAAACAAAGAAAGAGCTGACAAAGCTTGAGATGAAGGAGTGCTGTGAGAAAGCGGAGTTATCAGCATTGCTTCGAATGAACGGATCACTTTCTTTTTCAAACCGTCGTCTTTCGATTGATATTCAAACAGAAAATGCAGCAATTGCCAGAAGAATTTACACATTGCTGAAAAAAGGATATGACGTAACGGTAGAATTACTTGTTCGTAAAAAGATGCGACTTAAGAAAAATAATGTATATATCGTTCGGCTTGTTGAAAAATCACGTGAAATATTAGCAGATTTGCATATTGTAAGAGAAGACTTTTCATTTATTCGCAATATCTCACAGGAATTGATTGAAAAGAAATGCTGTAAACGATCGTATTTAAGAGGTGCATTTTTAGCAGGTGGTTCAGTAAATAACCCAGAAACATCATCTTATCATTTAGAGGTCTTTTCGCTATACAAGGAACATAATGATTCTATATGTGAACTGATGAACGGATTTGATTTAAATAGTAAGACGTTGGAAAGGCGTAAAGGGTATATTACGTATTTAAAAGAAGCGGAGAAAATTACGGAGTTCTTAAACATTATTGGTGCACATAATGCGTTGTTAAGATTTGAAGATATTCGTATTGTTCGTGATATGCGTAATTCGGTCAATCGTTTAGTGAATTGCGAAACAGCTAATTTAAATAAAACAATTGGTGCTGCTTTAAGGCAAATCGAAAATATTCGTTACATTGATGAGACGGTGGGACTGGATGTCTTGCCAGATAAACTGCGCGAGATTGCACAATTACGTATTAATTATCAAGATGTAACATTGAAAGAATTAGGCGAGATGGTATCTGGGGGAAAAATCAGTAAATCAGGTATCAATCATCGCTTGCGTAAAATCGATGAAATTGCAGAGAAATTACGCGCGGGGGAACCGGTAGCAAAAAAATAACGGTAAAGGGGAGAAATGGAGCTATGGTTCAAAAACAGGTTGAGGTTGCATTAAAAAACGGCTTGCAAGCACGTCCGGCTGCGTTGTTTGTACAAGAGGCGAATCGTTTTCATGCTGATATTTTCATTGAGAAAGATGGTAAAACAGTCAATGCGAAGAGCATAATGGGAATTATGAGCTTAGCGATTGGATTTGGCAGTAACGTAACGATTATAACAGAAGGGTCAGATGCAGAAGCTGCTTTAGAAGCGTTGGCTGCTTATGTGCAAAATAAACAGTAAAAGCTATCGCATGTAGCGATAGCTTTTTTACTGTGAATGGTCGATATGTTGTGTTGAATCGTCAATGAGTTTACTTTATCATTCTCATATAAATTATGAAAGAATCCGTTTTTCTCCTTGGAGCTCACGAATTGGTTGAATGTTTTGTGTGAATTCGACAGTTCCTATATATTTTCCATCTGCATTTCGCACTGCGAAGTAACGAATATATACATATTTATCTTGAAATTGAATCCAAAAATCTTCGCAATCTTTTTTTCCAGATTTGAAATCTTCTAAGAGCTTTTCAACGACATGAACGCTTTTTGGTGGATGACAGTTTTGCACTGTTCGACCAATGACAGCTTTCGTACGAGCAAAGATTCGTTCTTTTCCATGAGAGAAGTAACGCACAACATCATTTTCATCAATGAATGTAATATCAACAGGTAAGTGATTTAACATTAGTTCTAACTGTTTTAAAGATAATATACCTGTTTCAAAACGAATCAGGCCTTCGGATAGGGCTTCTTCTTTGATCATATTTCTTTCTGGTTTCCATGTACTTGTAGGACTTGTTAAGCAGTAGCCAATTTCATCACTTTCATGAGCGATTTTTAGCCATTCATCTTCTGTAAGAGTTTGAAGGGCCATCGGAAATAAAATATTTTCTTCTTTAAAAATCATTTCAGTTACGTCATGGATGACGAAGGAAACGCTGTCTAAGGCTGATTTTTTATCTTGATTATAATTTACTAATTTTTGTTTTGCTTCTTTAATAGCAGCACGAATTCTGTCATCAACGCCCCACATAACTTGAGTTGGTCCATAAATGCCGTATTTCTCTAGATAAGGGAAAAGTAGATTTTCTTTCCGGCTATAATGTTTATCAACATCGATTAATAAATTTAAGTCTTCTATTAGTTTATAAATATTTTCTTCGCTATCTTCTTTTTCAAAACGTTCATAGTGAAGTTGAAGTTTGAAATTCACAAGTAGATCGATTTCTTTGTTTTCCATTTTAAATGTATGAATGGGATGGCCTGGTTGCTCTTCTTGTTTATTAGATTGATGAATTTCTTCAATGGATCCTTTAAAAACAGCTGTATGAACGGAGCATAAGCGTTGGACTTCTTCAACTGGAATTCCTTCTTCTTCCATAAGTGCCTGTTCGAGCTTTGAAATTTCTGCTACGGTAATATTTCCGATCGCTTCTTGAAACTGAGCTGTTACATCTTCAATATTTTTTCCGTTATGAAGATCTTTAATAATCGTCTTTAAGATTGCTTGGCGTTCAGCGTTATTTATATCTTCTTGTTCCCTGTTATTAATGATTTCGCTCATAAGGATTCTCCTCTACTCGTTAATGTGAAATCCACTATTTTTAAAACTTTCCTTTACTGTATCAAGTGAAATTCCTTTCATTCGGCATCCGTTTGGAATTGTCATTATACGGCCGGCTGTTTGAAGCATATTAGGTTTCGTTATATTTTCAAAGCCAAGATCTTTTAAAAGAGGGATGATCTCAGGGTATTGGGTAGTTAAATCATAAACAGTTTGATGAAAATCAATTAACTTTGTCATTATTCTCACCTCGAAAACAAATGATAGTAATTTTCAATTACAATGTAACATAAAGGTAGGGATAGAATTGTGAGTCAAATCACACATTCTTTCTTTTTAACAAGTTTGTCACTTTTGCTTTTATCTTACTATTCTCAATTAGTAACATTGCGATATTAAGATTTAAAGGGAAAAAGGAAGTTAGAGCAGAGTGCACAGTCTTGTAAAAAGCCTCCACTGATGGGAGTATCACTAATGAAAGGGTGATGACTTCGAATAGAATATCGATTTAGGACAGCTTGGGATCAGATTATATAATTTCATTTTCCAACTTGTTTAGATCGATAAGGAAATGACCATCTCCATCCGTAGCAATTAGTTCATTTTTTCTTAAGTAAGTAATGGTTCGGCTCATAGTTTCTCTTGATGTTCCAATCATGTTGGCGAGCTCTCGGTTCGTAAAATGGGTTGTTATTTTATATTTTTCATCTATCTGTACACCATTTGACTTACATAGGCGTAGCAGTAGCATAATAATTCTCGCATATGTGTCATGAAGAATTTGTTCTTCTAATCTATTTTGAAGATCTACGATTTTCTCTCCAAGAACTCTAAATAATTTAATACATAATTCAGGGTACTTAATTAAAATCATCTCAAAATCAACGATAGGAATGACAATTAATTGGGCATCTTCAAGAATTTCAGCATGAGCAGGAAATGAACCTTTTCGAAAGAAGCCAGAGTGAGGAAACATTTCTCCATCTTGAAGTATAGAAACAATTTGTTCTTTGCCAGATGTATCTGTTTTTTGAATTTTCACTTTGCCAGAGTGAATAAAAAATACTCGGTCAAGTGTATCACCCTGCATAAATACAAATGATTTTGCTTTATACATTCGCATTCGTGAAATTTCCACAATGGGTTGAATTTCTTCTTCTGAAAGTTCTTTAAAGAGGGAAACGCCCTGTAAGTGTTTTTTTATTATTTCTGACATGTATTCATCACTCCTAACATCATCCAAAAGATAGTGCTTTTCTTATTAATGTATCCTAAATAGAAAAATGAAGCAGTGATAAAAATCATACTTTTGGTGAAGGTGAGATGAATTTCAAAAACAAAATTGGAACTTGTAAGATTTGTGAAAAATAAGAGAGGAAGATGGAGGTATACGCTTTTCATGAATGCAGATGTCGGCCTGTTAATGCGGGATAAAACGGGATTAATTGAAAAGAGGTCGTTATTCCTCTTTTCAATTATCCTGTTTTATTCTTATTTAAGCTTGTGCAATTGCACGTGGAAATAAAACGTTATTTTCTAAATGTATATGCTCGAATAAATCAGATTCAAGAGCTTCAAGTCGTTGATAGACAAGACGATAAGTGCCACAAGCGCCTACTGGGAGAGTAAAGTCATTTGTAACTTTACGAAGTTCTTTAATAATATCACCAGCGTGGTTGTGTTCATTTTCTAATTCATCTACTACTTTGCGTAATTTCATATAATTTTCATCAGTTGGATTTTGTTCAAATGCTAAAATCAAAGGGAAATCTTCTGTTTCTTCTTTAATTAAATGTTGCTCTAATTCTGTTTTTAATTCATGGAATAGCTTATGAATTTGAGCTAAATGTGGTTGTCCTGTTCCATGAACGCGTAATACTTTTGTTACGTAGGGGCTTAACAACGGTAATTCTTCATTCAAATAGCGATGATGTTTATTCACAATATAATCGATTAATTCACTATACGAAGCTGTTTTCCAATCAATTTCAGATTCGTTTAATTGTTTTGTTTCATGATAGAGCGTATTTAACTTTGTTAAAATTTCTTCTGAGGATAAATTTCTTTCATTAATAGCATCGATAATGGGTCTATTACCACCACAGCAAAAATCTATTCTATATGATTTGAAAAGGTCACTTGCCTTTGGGAATTGTGTAACAATATCACCAATAACGGAATCTTCGGTAAAAATATGTTTCATATGAATACCTCCATAAAGTTTAAATGTTTGATCTGGGTTAAGAATATCGATAATTTAGCGTTCATGTGGTGATATAAATCACTTATAATGAGTGAATTTTATCATTAGTGATTTTTATATAAATTTAAAATTGCAAAGAAAAAATAATGCAGTGATTTTACTCACAGTATCCTTTTTGAACATGGCTTATCTTTAATGAAAGAGGATATAGGGAATCTATTTTATATAAATATTGATCTCGATCCTTTTGTTTGATTCAGTAGCAAAGCATTATAAAAACATTTGAAATATTTTTGTATGTAGCACGTATGACATTATTGATCAAAACTTTGGGGGAGAGTGTCGAAAGAATGAAGTTAATTATTCCAAAGCAGCATGGAGCATGGGGAATGTTACTTATTCCATTTATTTTGGGCGTTTTAATTGGTAAAGGGACGTTGTACCATATTCCGCTTTTTTTTGCATGGTTATTCGTATACTTAGCTACGTATCCTTTACTAATGTATGTAAAGCAACCAAGGAAGAAGTATTACCTATATTATTTCTTTCTTTATTTTAGTGTGGCCTGTGTGTTCGCGATTGTTGCTCTTATATATGAATGGCGTATTTTATTGTTCTCCATTGTTATGCTTCCATGCTTTTTCATAAATATTTATTATTCACATCAAAAAAACGAACGAGCTTTGTTAAATGATATATTTGCTATTATTTTGTTTTGTATAGGTGGAATAATTAGTTATTATTTCACAATGAAAACAGTTGATGAGAAAGCATGTGTAATTGTAGTGATATCATTTTTATATTTTATGGGAAGTACGTTTTATGTAAAGTCGATGATTCGTGAGAAAAAGAATCCAACGTATCGTTGGGTTTCGTGGGGTTACCATTCTTTACTCGTGATTATTACTTTAATTGTATCACCGTGGTTTAGCATTATCTTTATACCAAGTTTAGTACGATCCATAATATTTTATGGTAGAAATATTTCAATTTTAAAATTGGGTATTTTAGAGATTGTAAATTCGATTTACTTTTTTATTACAGTAATGTTGTTAGCCAAAGCCTTACTGTAATAATTTCTCGTAATTATTACAGTAAATTTGTGATGGTTCAGTAATATTTTGATAAGGAAACTGATTCAAATAGCTTTTTTACATTTCATATATATTATCCTGCTATTTACGGGTAGTAATTGATTATGATTTGAATGCTAGATACTGAAAGGACTGTATAAATAATGACTTTCTATCAAACGTTAACGCCATATTATGATGAACTTTTTCCTGCAAATGAGAAACAAATAAATTTTATAGTCTCTTATTTACAAAAAGGTAGCTCTATACTGGATGTGGGCGCAGGAACAGGTAATGTAGCCCAAGCGCTAGTTGAAAAGGGTTTTGCTGTTACTGCAATGGAACCAGAGGAGACACTGGCTGCAAAAATTCGAGAGAAGGCTGCAGTTTACGAAGGGATATTTAGTGTAAATACATTTGGGATGCAACAAATTAAAAATGTGCCTGGAGTATTTGATGGTATTTATTGTATTGGAAATACACTTGTTCATTTAGATAATACGAAAGAAATCTTTAATTTTATCTGTGGATCTTATGAAAAATTAAAAGTAAACGGAAAACTAATGATTCAAATTGTAAATTATGAAAAAGTATTAGATGAAAATAATTTCAAATTTCCAGTACTAGAGAAGAAACATTTCTCCTTTAAGCGTAATTATACGCTAGAAGGAGAAAAAGTATTATTTACTGCAACATTGAATGTAGATGATAAAGAATTATCAAATAGTATTTCGTTATATCGTATTACGAAAAAGGAATTACTGCCTATGTTAAAAGAATCTGGTTTTCGGACTATAGAAACGTTCGGTAATTTTGAGAAAGAGGCTTATTTACCTAATAAATCAGCATTAGTGCTTGTAGCTACAAAATAAATACGTTATTCAAGATGCCTTAGTGAAGGAGACCTTTCCCATTCGCTAAGGTGTTTTTTTATTTAGTTTTGCAAAATGTGATTCCAGTCATCTTTTTATCTTAGGAAAATTTTTATAATACAGTTGTTGTTAACAGATACCATTTGGAAGGCAGTGAAACAATATGGATAGAGAAGTGAAGCTAATAGAAGATATATATTGGGTTGGAAAGATTGATGATAGGGAAGTACCGTTTCATCGTTTGATTTTAGCAAAAGGAACAACTTATAATGCGTATCTTTTAAAAACTGAAAAACCAACAGTGATTGATACAGTTGATCTAGAGTTTGGAAGAGAATTTGTAGAATGTTTAAGTAAATTAATTGATCCACAAGAAATTCAATATATCGTAGTAAATCATACAGAGCCAGATCATTCAGGTGGCTTGGCAGCATTAGCCTCAAAGGCTACAAAGGCTACAATTGTATGCACAGAAATTGCAGTACCTGAGTTGCAGGAAATGTACAAATTGCATCACAGAAATTTCTTAGTCGTCAAAGATGGAGATACATTAGATATTGGTGGAAAAACGTTGAAATTTAAAGAAACCCCATATCTTCATACAGAAGAAACAATGATCACGTATTGTATCGAGGATAAAATTTTATTCCCATGTGATATTTTCAGTACACATGTAGCGAATTATGAATTCTTTAACGATGAAGTGAATGAAGATATTACGGAAGATTTCATAGGCTACTATAATGCGATCATTCATCCACATAGAAGATATGTTAGAACGTTAATGGAAGCATTGAAAGACTTAGATGTTCAAATGATTGCTCCGTCTCATGGGTACATTTTACGAAAAGATGTCCAAAAATATATCGATTTATATGCAGAAATGAGTAAAGATACAACGCAAGGTAAAAAAGTAACAATTGTATATACAACTATTAAAAACAACACGAAAAAAATTGCGAATATCATTAAAGAAACATTCGAGGCAGATAATATTAAAGTAACAGTATTTAATGCTGATAAATCGGATAAAGCTCAGATTCTAGGAAGTATTCAAGAAGCAGATGCAGTCTTCATCGGATCGTCAACTAAATATGCAGATATGATTGGAAACTTAGAAGAAATTTTAATAGAAATGAAGGAAATGAACTTAGAAGGGAAAATCGCAGCTGCATTCGGATCATACGGTTGGAGTGGTGAAGCAATCGAGGTAGTACAAGATTACCTAAATGAAACAAACATGAGAGTCCAAAGTACATCAAATGTTATTAAATCTACAGGTATGACTCATGTTGAATTCCCTATTCGCATAAGATTTTCTCCAAAGAGTGAAGAAAAAACACAACAAATCAAACATGCAACAACATTTGTTACAGATTTATTATTAAGCTCTATTTAATAGAAAAACGTAGGTGAAGACATGGAAAAGAATTTTGTTATTATCGGAAGCGGAGTAGCTGCTGTAAATGCTGCAAAAATAGTTAGAGACCATGATAAAGATTCAAATATATTCATTTTTGGTGAAGAATCATCTTTACCCTATAACAGAATTAAACTATCAAAAGAGTTATACACAGATTTGCATAGCGAAAAAGTTTTAATCAAAAAAGAGAAGTGGTACCAAAAAAATAATATATCAATTTTTACAAATACAAAGGTGGTAAAAATTGATACGGAGCAGCAACATATTGTTACAGCGAATAATGAAAAAATTGCTTATTACAAACTGTTAATCTGTACAGGTGCAAATAATAAGAAGCTACGAATAGATGGAATAAATAAAAAAAATGTCTTTACGATTAGAGACATGCATGACGCGGGTGATTTTAAAACATGTTTAGAAGGTAAAAAGAGTGTTGTAAACATTGGGGGAGGCGTACAAGGATTAGAAACAGCTTGGTCTATCGTGAACGCGGGTAAAAAAGTATCCATTGTGGAAGTTGCAGATAAATTAATGGGAAGACAATTAGATGAGAAAACGTCTCTTTTATTAAAACAAAAAATTGAAAGTGCAGGAGTAAAGGTATATTTAAATACAACTATTGATTCTATTCTCGGAGGAGAAGAAGTAACTGGAATTAAAGTAAATGGTGATCAACGAATTGCTTGTGATAGTGTTGTGTATTCAATTGGAGTCACTCCTAACATTTCACTAGTGAATCATACTCCTATCCACGTAAATAGAGGTATTGTTGTCAATGAGATGATGGAAACGAATGTGGAATCTGTATATGCTGCTGGGGATGTAGCGGAGGTAAATGGTGAAATTGACGGTCTATGGGGACGAGCAATAGATCAAGGGAAAATTGCAGGTAGTAACATGGTTTCTATTTCTGCTACTTACAAGAAAGCAATTCCAGCTACAATCTTTAATGCGTTTGATATATCTTTATTCTCAATTGGATGTATTGATGAAAAACAATGTGATACAACGATTGTTGAAGAGGATGGCAAAGAGAAATATACAAGGTTGTTTATTAAAGATAATAAAATAGTAGGTGTTATCTCATTAGAAGGAGTAGTTGCATCTATCCCTTACAAATCCGCTATTGAAGAACAAGTATCATTGGAAGAGATTGATATGAAAAATACGAATATAAGTGAAATAATGAGCAAGGTAAAAGAGAAACTACAATCTTAATATGGTAATAGAAAGAGGGCATTATAATGAAAAAATATATTTGTTTACCATGTGGTTATATTTATGATCCAGAAATTGGAGATCCAGATGAAGATATAGAACCAGGAACAAGTTTTGAAGATTTACCAGAAGATTGGGTGTGTCCAGTATGTGGAGAAGATACTGAGCATTTTGCGCCAGTAGAAGAATAGCAAAAAAAGTAACGAGAAGATTATTTAATCTCTCGTTATTTTTTATAAGGAAAGAGTTTTTTATGTGATTGGGGTCACACGTGGGTACTTTAAGAAAAGATATAATAATGTAGATACGATTAAAATTCAGCAAAAGTAGAGAAATTAGGCAAGGGATAAGAAAATTCTTACTGATTAAAGTTTCACTTTATATAATATATTTAAAGTTAGGTGAGGTAATGTGAAAGAAAAATGTTATCGTAAAAATACAATGAAGCCTTGTCCAAGAAAGGTCCTTATTTTTCAGTCCCTATCTGATGAAGAAATTTTAAAAATAGCTTCAATGACAAAACATAAGCAATTTAAAAAGGGGCAACCATTAATTCATGAAGGAGAGAAGTCAGATACATTATTTATTATTAATCAGGGGCAAGTAAAGTTATCCAAATTAACTCTTCAAGGAAAAGAGCAAATCTTGCATATTTTAACAAGTGGTGAATGTTTTTGTGAATTGAATATATTTAATTGCGATGAGAAGAGTAATTTCAGTGCATATGCTATAGAAGATACAAAAATTTGTATGTTAACAAAAGCTGATATGGATAGTATTATGGAGCGGAATCCAGGTATTGCATTAAAATTGTTAAAAACCGTTACACAACGGTTAGCACATACGGAGAATTTAGCACACAATCTGGCAACAAATGATCCGGAAGTTAGAATCGCCTATATAATTCTAGAATTTTGTGAAACGTATGGTAAAGATACTGATAAAGGAATACTTATAAACTTACCATTGACACGAGAAGAAATGGCAAACTATATAGGAATGACAAGAGAAACAATTAGTCGTAAATTAAGTAAATTTGAAGAGTTAGGATTTATGACGTCAATTGGAAATAAGCAGATTATAGTTGAAAATAAGTTAGCTTTTAGAGAATATATCGAGTAACTGGATAGGGTATATTAAACTAGATAAAAATCAATATTAAGGAGACTACACATAATATTGAATTCCTTTCTACTTTTGGAAACATACTGCTCTTAACTTGTTCTTTCGTAGAATGAGCTCCTATCTCAAGATTCAGAGGGAGAATTAGGTGGGAGAGAAAGTGGAATTTTAACCAGTGGTACTGATTAAAGCTTCTATTAGCGTTTTGTTTCAAAACACTTTCGCTATTCCATAAGAAAAAAGCTATCGCATATGCGATAGCTTTTTTTGTGAAGCGACCTTTCTAAACGAGCCGTTTCCGCTTTTAAGTATATTAACGATTTGTAAAGATTTTATCGATTAAGCCGTATTCTAGTGCTCTTTCTGCTGTCATGAAGTTGTCGCGGTCTGTGTCGCGTTGTAGAACTTCTAATGGTTGACCTGTGCGATCAGCAAGAATTTGGTTTAATTTTTCACGTAAGAATAGGATACGTTTTGCAGCGATTTCGATTTCAGTCGCTTGACCTTGTGCTCCGCCAAGTGGTTGGTGAATCATTACTTCACTGTTTGGAAGTGCATAACGTTTTCCTTTTTCACCTGCTGCAAGTAGGAAAGCACCCATAGATGCTGCCATACCGATACAAATTGTTGATACTTGTGGTTTAATAAACTGCATTGTATCGTAAATTGCCATACCTGCTGTGATAGAACCGCCAGGACTGTTGATGTAGATGTGAATATCTTTTTCTGGATCCTGAGATTCCAAGAATAAAAGCTGGGAAACGATTGAGTTTGCTACGTTGTCATCAATTGCGCTACCAAGCATAATGATGCGGTCTTTTAATAGTCGAGAGTAAATATCGTAAGCGCGTTCTCCACGATTTGTTTGTTCAATTACTGTAGGAATTAAATTCATCTGTTATTTCCTCCTTTGAAAGCTTTCTTAGTCTTATAATACAATTATGGTCAATAAAGGTCAAACGAAACCACTTTAAATCAAAAAAATATGTAGTTGTATCATGATTTATTCGCTATGTTTTTGGAATTCCCTGCTTATGTATCTTCAACATCATAACCGAATTATATAAATTTAAACGTAATAGGAGAAGTATGTTGTCCGTAAAAGACAAAAGAACGCCTTTTCATATAGAAGCGTTCTTTTGTTGCCTATTCTTTTAAGAGGTAGGTTACTTTATTTAAAATATGTTCAACTTGTTTTGCATTTTTGCTATACATTTGGCTTGCCGATTTTGATTTTGTTTCTAATGAGAATAGCTCAAGATCAGCCTGACATTTTTTTAGAGAAGCCAATAATAATGGTTTATCTTGGGGGGATGGCATTTGAAGTTTATCATCATATATATCGACAGTAAGTTGTCCGTAAGAATCGACCTGCCCGATAAAGACATTTTCTATCACCAGGCCAAGTTTCTCTAACTCAGCGTGAAGCCAAGCGCGATTATGACCACTGGCTGAAAGTGGTTCATCTAGTACGTTTCCATCCATAATTACCGTTTGTGTTTCTTTTGCAGGTGCTACTTGTAAGCCAATATCTTTTGGAGTAAGCGGCTGTTTGTCTCTTTTTAACAAGACATTTAGTTCACCGCCCGATTCTAATACAGCAAACTCAACATCCGCTATGTTAAATGCATTTTTCTTTCTAAGAAGCTCCAATAATTCATCGATAGTATAATTCTCTTTTTTTAAATTATCCTCAAAAACTTTCCCGTCTTTTATAAAAATAGTTGCTTTTCCTTCAATGAGATTTCTGATCCGCTTGTTTTTTAGGGCAACCATACCAGCGAAAAATGGAACAATAGAAAATATAATCATACTAGAAACACCGTGCCAAAAGTTTCGCTCGAGTCCTGTTGCTACTTCGGCAGCGATGTTACCGATTGTCAGACCTGCAACGTATTCAAAAAATGAAAGCTGTGCGATTTGCCTTTTTCCAAGCAATTTTGTCATTGAAAATAAAATGACTAAGAGAGCGAAGGAACGTATAATGACAAGCAGCCAGTCTGATACATGAGGCATGTTAATTCCCTCCTGTTTTACCTAAAATCCTTTATATTGTGGTTCTTCTCGTTCTAATACGGAAATTCGATTCTTAAGATCAGCGATTACACTGTCCATTTCCATCATACATTCATGGAAGACTCGCTTTGCTTCTTCTTCAACGGCATTTTGTGAAAGCGTACTTAAACTTGCTTGTGCGCTTTTTAAACTAGCGAGACATGTTTTTACACTAGCAACAACAGTCATGAGAACACCTCTTATCCTTTTGGTTTAAATAATAATGCTCCGATAAATCCGAATATGATGGCTGCAGATATACCTGCACTTGTGACTTTAAACATTCCTGTTATTACACCGACAATACCATGTTTGGCTGCTTCCGCCATAGCTCCATGAACAAGGGCGTTTCCGAAACTTGTAATCGGAACTGTTGCACCAGCCCCGGCGAAATCAATTAAGGGCTCGTATAAACCAAATCCATCTAGTATTGCACCGGCAACAACGAGTGTTGACATTGTGTGAGCGGGTGTGAGCTTACCGACGTCAAACATAAGTTGCCCGATTACGCAGATGAGTCCACCAACGACAAAAGCCCAGAAAAAAATCATTGTTGTACACCTCCAAATTCAATCGATACGGCATGAGCGATACACGGAATAGACTCGTCTTGCTGGAAGGTAAGAGGGGATAGTAAAGCACCAGTAGCTACGACAAGTATTCGATTGAATTCTCCTTTTTTCATTCTGTTCAATAAATGTCCGTATACGACGGTCGCTGAACAACCGGGACCACTTGCTCCAGCTAATACAGGTTGACCCTCTCTATAAATAAGTAATCCGCAATCTTGAAACTGCTCACTTGCTACTTTTGTTCCGTGCTTATGCAGTAAATCATAAGCAATTTCACGTCCGACATGACCGAGATCGCCTGTAACGATTAAGTCGTAGTAGGATACATCAATTTGTCTTTCCCTTAAATGTGCTTCAATCGTATCGACGGCTGCAGGAGCCATTGCACCTCCCATGTTAAAGGGGTCGGTTAGACCCATATCAATAACTCGACCGATCGTCGCTGATGTAACACGTGGCCCTTCTCCTTGATTACTTAAAAGAGCGGCGCCAGCTCCTGTGACGGTCCATTGAGCAGTAGGTGGTTTTTGTCCGCCATATTCAGTAGGATAGCGAAATTGTTTTTCAACAGCAGTATTGTGACTGGATGCACCTGTTAATAAATATTTTGCTCCTTTTGCATTTACAATACTTGCACCGAGGGCAAGTCCTTCCATAGAAGTAGAACAAGCGCCAAATAATCCAATATAGGGAGCGCCAAGAGTACGGCAAGCAAAGCTAGAGGGAGTGATTTGGTTGATAAGATCACCTGCTAAAATGAACTGAATATCTTCTTTTCGGAGCTTGGCTTTTTCAGTCGCGCGACTGCACGCTTCTTCAAATAAAACTTTATGTGCTTTTTCATAAGAATCTTGTCCGAGCCATAAGTCTTCATGAAGGGCATCAAAATCTTCAGGGATTTTTCCTTTTGCTTCAAATGGTCCACCGATAACCCCTGTTGAGATGATAACTGGTTTATTTTCAAATATCCATGTTCGGTGTCCTTGTAACATTTACATTCCTCCCCATTGGATGAGAATGGTTTTAATAAGACCGATAACAAAAGCGGCAAATACACCAAATAAAATAACGGATCCCGCTAATTTAAACATGTTGCCACCTACTCCAAGGACAAAGCCTTCTGTCTTATGTTCAATACAAGCAGATATAACGGAGTTTCCAAATCCGGTAACAGGTACGGCTGTACCGGCACCCCCAAATTGGGCGAGGCGGTCATACACCCCAAAGCCCGTAAGCAACATAGAAATAAAAATCAGTGTTGCTACTGTAGGGTTTCCTGCTGAACGCTCTGAAAAATCAAAGTATGTGATGTAGAAGGTGGAAATAAGTTGACCGATTAAACAAATAAAACCACCTACAAAGAAAGCTTTTATGCAATTTTTTAAAACGGGCCTTTTTGGTTCACGTTGTTGTTCAAATTTTTTATATTCTTGTTGTATTGGTGTTAAATCTTTATCTTTACTCGGCATGTGAATCCTTCCTTTTCCTTTAGAGAACGTACAATTAAGTATCAGAGTTCATTTCTGAGTGAATTGTTTTGAATTGTTTTTTAATGTATTCTTTGTCTGCTTCTTTTTTCTTAATTTTGTTTTCCAGTTTATCTAATAGCATAAAAATTTTTCGATCAGTACTTATATGAATATCGAAGGTTGGATTTTCGTCTTGCAATTGTTTTTTGATTTTTGTTTTTAATGGTTTTAACTGAAACCTTTCATGATGTTCAGGTTTGGCAGCTAAGTAAAGATCTGTGTTCGAGTTAACAGCTCTGACTTCTAATATTTCTTCCATAGCGAGTACCTTTTTTTTCGCGTCGTGTGCTATAGATTGATTAAAAGATTCTTCCACACTTACTTTCGTTAACTTGGGTTCCTTTTTTTTCTCTGTTTTTTTATGTGTCTCTTGTTTCACTTCTTTATCTAAATGACTAGTACATCCTGTTATGAAACCTAGTAGAAGCACGAATAACACGGTAATTGTGCCAAATTTTCGCATCCCAATCATTCCATTTCTATTGCTTTATGTAATTCGAGTGAAAAAGGATGATATGGAATCATCCTTTTTCTGTTTCTCAAAAAGTGTGTACCATCAGACGAAATAGTACTTTCATCTATTGTTGTCCGTATTGAGGCTCTTCTTGTTGAACTTCATCAACACGTGGGTTTAAAGAATCAATAATCGATTGTGTCTGCTGTGCAGCTGTTTGGAAAAGTTGCTTTGCTTGTTGGTTGTCCGTATCAAGAGCGAACCCCTCTAAGCTTGCTTGTGCGCTTTTTAATCCAGAAACAGTTTGCTTTAATTTTGTAATTACAGTCATTGAATGAAGCCTCCTTATAGAATATGAATTCAAAGGTTATGATTTGTGAATAGGGATGAAAATATAATTACCAAATTTAGGTATATATAAATGCAAATAGAAAAACCGACATAAAATCATTCTTTTTAGGAGGAAGAGAGGATCCGGCCATGCATAGAAGCGATAAGGGCCTTTTTAGCCCCATGCCGAGTGAAAACAAAGGGAGCAAGTGAGTGGAGGTCATTTTTTGTTTTCATAGCTGCGGCTTATATGTCGAAACATCAAAATGGATATAGATATAGCTTTGTTTTTGAGGAAATGGTGAGGAGTTTTTTACATGATAGTAGTTGCGTACATTGAAATAAGAAGATATAATTACCAGTATATCGTTTATGCGCCCATAGCTCAGTCGGATAGAGCGGTGGTTTCCGGTACCACGTCTGCCGGGGGTTCGAATCCCTCTGGGCGCGTTAAAAAGTCCTAACTTACATTTGTAAGTTAGGACTTTTTTATTTCTCTCTTGTTATATCTGATTATAAGATTTACTATTAGTATGTGGTTATAAAAAATGATTGTTATATATTCATTTTGATTTTCAAGCGTATCAGTCGCCGTTATGAAGAACAAAAGGTGACCTGCATTTGGTCTCTCTCTTTGTTTTCACTTGGCACGGGGCTAAAAAAGGCACTGACCGCTTCTTTTTTGAGCGGATCCTCTCTTCCACTCAAAAAATAAAGGTTCTATGTCAGTTCTTCAACTTGTATTTATATATATTTTTTATTGTTTTCTTTCAATATTATCCATTTTTCAGTTGTAAGATGTAAATTTCATTAATACATATAAGTTAATAATATTTGGAATGGGTATCTGCGCAGGATTCTCCTTTTAGGAAACTTATTGTACAATAGAAACAAGGGGGAGATTAGATTGAAGGCAAGTCTTTTACAAGAACAAAGCTTACGTTTGGCCATGACACAAGAGTTAAGACAAGCGATTACAATGCTCCAATATAATGTGCAGGAATTATCGGAGTTTTTGTATGAGCAATCGTTAGAGAATCCCCTTATTGAGTTAGGTGGCTTTGAGAGGGAGAAGAAAAAGAGCTCAAGCAAAAGTAAAAGTACAAGCAAACAAGTTGATAATCAAATGGAAATTTACAGTGTGGATTCGACAACGATTCAGCAACACTTATTAGATCAAATACAGTATTATAAAATAGATGAAGAGCAGCGAAAAGCAGCTTCTTTCATCATTATGAACATGGATGAGAATGGTTATTTACAAGAAACCAATGAAGAATTAGCAGAACTACTTGCAGCACATATTGATGTAGTGGACTGTTCTATGGAGCTTGTTCAGTCATTGGAGCCAGCAGGGGTGGGAGCGCGTAATATTCAGGAGTGTCTATCACTTCAATTGAAGCGCTTACAAAAACGAGATGAGCTGGCAGAAATGATTGTGGATGAACATTTCGCTTATTTTGTTAAGAAAGATTGGCGGAAGCTTATCCATGTTATGAAATGTAATAATGAAGAATTACAATCAGCTGTTGATTGTATTACATCGCTTCAGCCAAAACCAGGGCTTGCGTTTAGCTCTGAAAAACCGCTTTATATTGTTCCTGATATGGCTGTTAAAAAAGACGGCGATCGTCTCGTTTTACAAATAAATGAACGTAACATGCCAAGGATTGAAATTCATTCAGAGTATAGTGCACTTCTTCATAATAGTGAAAGTGAGGTTGCTTCTTATGTATCTGAGAAGTATCAGCATGTGCAGTGGATTATGCGCAGTTTAAAGCAACGGAAACAAACGCTTTTGCAAGTGATGGAAATCATTATGAAGAAACAACATGATTTCTTTTGGCAGGGGCCAGAGTACTTAAAACCACTCTCCTTAAAAGAAGTAGCTGAAGAACTAAGTGTACATGAATCTACAATTAGCCGTGCTACCCGTAATAAATATGTACAAACGCCGCACGGATTGTTTGAAATGAAGTCATTTTTTAGTAACGCAGTGGTGACAACAGAAGATGAGGCTGTTTCTACAAAGCGTGTTAAACAATTGTTGCAAGCGCTTGTAGAAAAAGAAAACAAGAAAAAACCACTTTCAGATCAAAAAATTTCAAAATTGTTAGAAGAAGAGCATGAAATCGTTATTTCAAGAAGAACGGTTGCGAAATATCGAGAACAAATGAATATTCCTGCTTCTTCTCTTCGAAAAACAATTGGATAGGTGAAGAAGATGAAGGTTGTTTTATATACGAAAACGGATTGTGGCCTTTGTGAGAAGGCAAAACAGCTGTTGAAAGAAGTGCAACATGAATATTCTTTTGAAATCGAGGAAATAGATATATATGAAGATGATGAGCTTTTAGAAAAGTATCAAATTATGATTCCTGTTGTGGAAATTGACGGAAAACAGGCGGAATGCGGTGTCATTCACAAAGATGTCATAATAAACTATATAAAGAATGCAGTTAAGAGTTGAATAAGTTTCTATCTCCTGTTACAATAATAAACGTAGCAGGGATTATTTTTTTAAACCTAGTGGGACATAAAATGTCACTACGGGACACAAAGTGACCGCGGGGGAAAATGAACCGATGCAGTGAGGAGAAAAGATATGCGCTCATGGATTCAAAATACAAAAAAATTATTACCTGATCTGCTACCTGTTATGCAAACGAGAATGCAAATTCTTCAGCACATTCGTCTCATGCAGCCGATTGGTAGAAGAAATTTATCTGCAAGTCTTGGTATGACAGAACGAGTATTGCGAAGTGAAGTACAAGTTTTGAAAGAACAAAACTTAGTTCACGTCGCCTCTTCTGGAATGACTTTAACAGAAGAAGGAACAACTGTGGTTCTTGCTTTGGAAGACTTTATGAAAGAAATTTCCGGGTTAAAGGTTTTAGAAAAACAACTTAAGGAAACATTAGACTTGGATGAAGTTTTCGTTGTCCCTGGTGATAGTGATGAATCACCTTGGGTCAAACTGGAGATGGGCCGTGCTTGTGTGACTTGTATAAAAGACCGTCTGACAGCGAATAATATCGTTGCTGTGGCTGGAGGAACAACGCTAGCTGCTGCTGCGGACATGATGCAACTGGATTGCAAAGATTTACATATGCTATTTGTCCCAGCGCGTGGTGGAATTGGAGAAGGCGTCGAATTAGAAGCCAATACCATTTGTGCGAAGATGGCACAAAATACGATGAGTAATTATCGCTTATTGTATGTTCCAGATCATGTTAGTAGCGAAGCATATGCGTCCATTGTGACAGAGCCTTCCGTGAAAGAAGTTCTTGAGTTGATTCGATCTTCCAATATCGTCATTCATGGAATAGGTGATGCGTTAACAATGGCACGTCGTAGAAGTACTTCAGAAGCAGATTGGATGAAAATTAAAACAAGTGAAGCAGTCGGCGAGGCCTTCGGTTATTACTTCAATGAACAAGGTAATGTCGTTCATAAAGTGCAAACAGTAGGTATGCAACTGAAAGATTTACAACACGTATCTCACGTTGTTGCGGTTGCTGGAGGATCTTCAAAAGCAAAAGCAATACAGGCTGTAATTAAACAAGGGCACACTTCGATTCTAATTACAGATGAAGGTGCAGCGAAACAATTAACAAAGGGTATTACCCTTTAATATAATCCCCCAAGGAGGAAATTCAAATGACTAAAATTGGTATTAATGGATTTGGACGTATCGGACGTGTGGTATTCCGCGCAGCTCTTAACAACCCTAACGTGGAAGTAGTAGCAATCAACGACTTAACAGACGCTAACACTTTAGCTCACCTTTTAAAATATGACTCTGTTCACGGAACAGTAAACGCAGAAGTATCTGCTAACGGCGACAGCATCGTTGTTAACGGTAAAGAAATCAAAGTTATCGCTGAGCGTGACCCAGCACAATTACCATGGAGCGACTACGGAGTAGAAGTAGTAGTAGAATCTACTGGACGCTTCACTAAAAAAGCAGACGCTGAAAAACACTTAGGTGGATCAGTTAAAAAAGTTATCATCTCTGCACCAGCTTCTGACGAAGATATCACTGTTGTTATGGGTGTTAACCACGAAGCATACGATGCATCTCAACACCATGTAATCTCTAACGCTTCTTGTACTACAAACTGCTTAGCGCCATTCGCTAAAGTTCTTAACGAGAAGTTCGGTATCAAACGTGGAATGATGACAACAATTCACTCTTACACTAACGACCAACAAATCTTAGACTTACCACATAAAGACTTACGTCGTGCACGTGCAGCAGCAATGAGCATGATCCCAACTACAACTGGTGCAGCTAAAGCGGTAGCATTAGTATTACCAGAACTTAAAGGTAAATTAAACGGTGGCGCAGTACGTGTTCCAACTGCTAACGTTTCTCTTGTTGACTTAGTTGTTGAACTTGACAAAGAAGTAACAGTTGAAGAAGTAAATGCAGCATTCAAAGCAGCTGCTGAAGGCGAATTAAAAGGTATCCTTGGATACAGCGAAGAGCCATTAGTATCTATCGACTATAACGGCTGCACAAACTCTTCTACAATCGATGCATTATCTACAATGACTATGGAAGGCAACATGATTAAAGTTCTTTCTTGGTACGACAACGAAACTGGTTACTCTAACCGCGTAGTTGACTTAGTAGATTACATCGCTTCTAAAGGTCTTTAATTCTTAAGTTTATAAGTTCTCAATGACAAAACGGGGGAGAGGGTTTGTTCCCTCTCTCTCTTCTTTCGTTTTAGAAGCAAATGTGATAAGCTTTTGAATGGGTTTTGTCAATCCTAACTAGTCGGAGGGAAATCCAATGAACAAAAAATCAATTCGTGACGTAGATTTAAAGGGTAAACGAGTATTTTGCCGCGTTGACTTCAACGTACCTATGAAAGAGGGCAAAATTACAGACGAGACCCGTATTCGTGCAGCTCTTCCTACAATTCAATATTTAATAGAGCAAGGTGCGAAAGTAATTTTAGCAAGCCATTTAGGTCGTCCAAAAGGACAAGTAGTAGAAGAAATGCGTCTTACTCCAGTAGCAGCACGTTTAGGTGAGCTTCTTGGTAAAGACGTGAAAAAAGCAGACGAAGCATTCGGACCAGCTGTGCAAGAAATGGTTGCAGCAATGAACGAAGGCGACGTATTAGTTCTTGAAAACGTACGTTTCTATGCGGGCGAAGAAAAGAACGATGCAGAACTAGCGAAAGAATTTGCAGCTCTTGCTGATCTATTCGTTAACGATGCATTCGGTGCAGCTCACCGTGCTCATGCTTCTACTGCAGGTATTGCAGACTACCTACCAGCAGTATCTGGTTTCCTAATGGAAAAAGAGTTAGAAGTATTAGGTAAAGCACTTTCTAACCCAGAACGCCCATTTACAGCAATTATCGGTGGTGCGAAAGTAAAAGATAAAATCGGTGTAATTCGTCATCTATTAGACAAAGTAGATAACCTAATTATCGGTGGTGGCCTTGCTTACACATTCGTAAAAGCATTAGGACATGAAATCGGACAATCTCTATGTGAAAATGACAAAATTGACTTAGCAAAAGAGTTTATGGAACTTGCAAAAGAAAAGGGCGTAAACTTCTATATGCCAGTTGATGTTGTAATTACAGAAGAGTTCTCTGAAACTGCAACAACAAAAGTTGTAGGTATCGATGCAATTCCTGAAACTTGGGAAGGCGTGGATATCGGACCGAAAACAAGTGAAATTTATGCTGATGTAATTAAAAACTCTAAGCTTGTTGTATGGAACGGACCAATGGGTGTATTTGAAATGACTCCATTTGCAGAAGGTACAAAAGCAGTAGGACAAGCATTAGCAGATGCAGAAGGTACATACTCTGTTATCGGCGGTGGTGACTCTGCAGCAGCTGTTGAAAAATTCGGTATGGCTGACAAAATGAGCCACATTTCTACTGGCGGCGGTGCGTCATTAGAATTTATGGAAGGTAAAGAACTTCCAGGTGTAGTTTGTCTTAACGACAAATAAGTAGCAGCCAAAGAAAAAGGACGGTGCAAAGCATGCGTAAACCAATTATCGCAGGTAACTGGAAAATGAATAAAACTTTATCTGAAGCAGTTAGCTTCGTAGAGGAAGTAAAAGGTCAAATCCCAGCAGCTTCAGCTGTTGATGCAGTAGTTTGCTCTCCAGCTCTTTTCTTAGAGCGCTTAGTAGCGGCAACTGAAGGAACGGACTTAAAAGTAGGTGCACAAAACATGCACTTCGAAAAAAATGGTGCATTCACTGGCGAAATTAGCCCAGTAGCACTTAGCGACTTAAAAGTGAGCTACGTAGTACTTGGCCACTCTGAGCGTCGTGAAATGTTTGCTGAAACAGACGAAACAGTAAACAAAAAGACTCTTGCAGCATTTGAACATGGTTTAACACCAATCGTTTGCTGTGGTGAAACTTTAGAAGAGCGCGAAAGCGGAAAAACATTTGATCTAGTAGCAGGTCAAGTGACAAAAGCACTTGCAGGTTTAACAGAAGAGCAAGTGAAAGCTACTGTTATCGCATATGAGCCAATTTGGGCGATCGGTACAGGCAAATCTTCTTCTTCTGCAGATGCAAACGAAGTATGTGCGCACATCCGTAAAGTTGTTGCAGAAGCTGTTTCTCCAGCAGCAGCAGAAGCTGTTCGTATTCAATACGGCGGTAGCGTAAAACCAGAAAACATTAAAGAATACATGGCACAATCTGACATCGACGGCGCTTTAGTTGGCGGTGCTAGCTTAGAGCCTGCTTCCTTCTTAGGTCTTCTGGGGGCGGTAAAATGAGAAAGCCAACAGCTTTAATCATTCTTGACGGTTTCGGACTACGTGAAGAAACTTACGGGAATGCTGTAGCACAAGCTAAGAAACCTAATTTTGATGGTTACTGGAACAAGTTCCCTCACACAACGCTTACAGCATGTGGTGAGGCAGTGGGTCTTCCAGAAGGTCAAATGGGTAACTCTGAGGTTGGTCACTTAAATATCGGTGCTGGCCGCGTAGTATATCAAAGCTTAACACGTGTGAACGTTGCAATTCGTGAAGGTGAGTTCGATAAGAACGAAACATTCCAAAATGCAATTAAAAGCGTAAAAGAAAAAGGTACAGCTCTTCATTTATTCGGTTTACTTTCTGATGGTGGTGTGCACAGTCACATGAACCATATGTTTGCTCTTCTTCGCTTAGCAGCAAAAGAAGGCGTGGAGAAAGTATACATCCATGCATTCTTAGATGGCCGCGATGTTGGACCACAAACAGCAAAAGGTTATATCGATGCAACAAATGAAGTAATTAAAGAAACAGGAGTAGGTCAATTCGCAACAATCTCTGGTCGTTATTACTCCATGGACCGTGACAAGCGTTGGGATCGCGTTGAAAAATGTTACCGTGCTATGGTGAATGGCGAAGGACCTACTTATAAATCAGCACATGAATGCGTAGAGGACTCTTATGCAAATGGTATCTATGATGAATTCGTATTGCCATCTGTAATTGTTAATGAAGATGAAACGCCAGTTGCAACAATCAATGATGATGATGCAGTTATCTTCTATAACTTCCGTCCAGACCGCGCAATTCAAATTGCACGTGTATTTACAAATGAAGACTTCCGTGAGTTCGATCGTGGTGAAAAAGTACCTCACATTCCAGAATTCGTTTGTATGACACACTTTAGTGAAACAGTAGATGGTTACGTGGCATTCAAGCCAATGAACCTTGATAACACATTAGGTGAAGTTGTTGCGCAAGCGGGATTAAAACAACTTCGCATCGCGGAAACTGAAAAGTATCCGCACGTTACATTCTTCTTTAGCGGTGGTCGTGAGGCTGAATTCCCAGGAGAAGAGCGTATCTTAATTAACTCACCTAAGGTTGCAACTTATGACTTGAAACCTGAAATGAGCATTTACGAAGTAACCGACGCTTTAGTAAATGAAATCGAAAATGATAAAAATGATGTTATCATTCTTAACTTTGCAAACTGTGATATGGTTGGCCATTCTGGGATGATGGAACCAACAATTAAAGCAGTAGAAGCAACTGACGAATGTTTAGGAAAAGTTGTAGAAGCGATTCTTGCAAAAGATGGTGTAGCACTTATTACTGCTGACCATGGTAATGCTGATCAAGAGTTAACTCCTGACGGTGGGCCAATGACAGCTCATACAACGAACCCGGTTCCTTTCATCGTTACGAAAAATGATGTTGAATTACGTGAAGATGGCATCTTAGGAGATATCGCTCCAACAATGCTTACACTTCTAAATGTTGAACAACCGAAAGAAATGACAGGTAAAACAATTATTAAATAATTAAATTGCACATATAAAAGGAGAGAAAATATTATGTCAACAATTATTGATGTTTATGCTCGCGAAGTCCTAGACTCTCGTGGTAACCCAACTGTAGAAGTAGAAGTTTACACAGAAAGTGGCGCATTCGGACGCGCTATCGTACCAAGTGGTGCATCTACTGGTGAGCACGAAGCAGTAGAATTACGTGACGGTGACAAATCTCGTTACCTTGGTAAAGGTGTTGTTAACGCAGTAAACAACGTTAACGAAATTATCGCTCCAGAAATCGTTGGTTTCGACGTAACTGATCAAGCTGGTATCGACAACGCTATGATCGAATTAGATGGCACTCCAAACAAAGGTAAATTAGGCGCTAACGCTATCCTTGGTGTATCTATGGCAGTAGCTCACGCAGCAGCTGACTTTGTAGGTCTTCCATTATACCGTTACCTTGGTGGATTCAATGCAAAACAATTACCAACTCCAATGATGAACATCATCAACGGTGGTTCTCACGCTGATAACAACGTTGACTTCCAAGAGTTCATGATCTTACCAGTTGGTGCTCCAACATTCAAAGAATCAATTCGTATGGGTGCTGAAGTATTCCATGCATTAAAAGCTGTATTACATGACAAAGGTCTTAACACTGCAGTAGGTGACGAAGGTGGATTCGCTCCAAACCTTGGTTCTAACCGTGAAGCATTAGAAGTAATCATCGAAGCTATCGAAAAAGCTGGTTACAAAGCTGGCGAGAACGTATTCTTAGGAATGGACGTTGCTTCTTCTGAGTTCTACAACAAAGAAACTGGTAAATACGATCTTACAGGCGAAGGCCGCAGCATGACTTCTGCAGAAATGGTTGATTTCTACGAAGGTCTTTGCAACGACTTCCCAATCATCTCTATCGAAGATGGTTTAGACGAAAACGACTGGGATGGCCACAAATTATTAACTGACTGTCTTGGCAAAAAAGTTCAATTAGTTGGTGACGATTTATTCGTAACGAACACTCAAAAACTTGCTGAAGGTATCGAAAAAGGTATCTCTAACTCAATCTTAATTAAAGTTAACCAAATCGGTACTTTAACTGAGACTTTCGAAGCAATCGAAATGGCTAAACGTGCTGGTTACACAGCAGTTGTATCTCACCGTTCTGGTGAAACTGAAGATGCTACAATCGCTGACATCGCAGTTGCAACGAATGCTGGCCAAATCAAAACTGGTTCTATGAGCCGTACTGACCGTATTGCTAAGTACAACCAATTATTACGCATCGAAGACGAACTAGGCGAAATCGCTGTTTACGATGGTTTAAAATCTTTCTATAACTTAAAAAAATAATTTAAATGTAGTTTTTAATTGTTTAAATTAAGTGATAAAAAACCTCCTATTTATGATAGGAGGTTTTTTTATATGTTTGTAATGCATGTGAGTTAACATCAATAAAACAATTTAATATAATGAACCTGTGATATAAATAGAAAATGTTTAATCAAGAGAGGAAATGGGGTAATGAGAATGGTTAAACTGAGTACAGCGATAGATAATGAAGAATCTAATGAAATTACAGAATGGTTAGAAAAATACATCTTTCCAATTGATTTTCCGGAAGACTGCTACTTTGATGTAAACACCATTTTATATTCAGTCAATTTAGCCAAACATCATACAATAGTATGTTCAATTGTTCATAATTCCGAACCCGCCACTTTTTCTCCAGAAGAGCTAAACGCAGCTATATTAGAAGGGTGTAGAAAAATAGGACTAAATGAAGGGTGTTACTATTTTAACGTTAATGTTCATGATAATATTGCAAGGGTAGTAGAGAGTATTGGATCATATAGCTTAAAGAGAGCAGAAAAGAACTATGCGCTATTTCCATTGTATTACCTATTAACAGAAAACAGAGCAGTTGAAGGTGGCACAAGTTATACGGGGCTTATTGGAAGAAATAAAGATTGGATGCTAACAATTGAATTTGCAACGAAGATAAATTTCATAGTACATGGGAGTAAAGAATTTTGTGATGTAGTATATCAGGCATTATATAAAAAGGACACTAGGTAACGTATTAGTGTTCTTTTTATGTTTTTTAGGACAAATTTTTAGGGATATTGTGAACTTGATTCATATATTTAAATAAATCTATATAAGGATATCTCTTTTTTAAAATAGTAAATCCTAAAAATCAGAAAATATAAACTTTTTATTTTAGGTCAATGTTTTTGACGTAAATTCCGATCGGAAACCCAGTCATACCAAGGGTGTAAGCGTATAACATATGTCATTTTTGTTGTCAAGTTGATAAATTGCAGCTTTTTACAATTTATACTATGATAAGAATAGAAAACAGAAGATCGTATAAACATGAGGGATGATGAACATGAAGTTTACTAAGATTATTGTCCAAGTTGTAGCTCTTTACGTGTTTTACATGATTGGAACATGGGTGCAAGAAATGTTGAATATTCCAATTCCAGGTAGTTTGATTGGCTTATTTTTGTTGCTTATTTTACTTAGCATGAAGGTTCTTCCTGTGAAATGGTTTGATTTAGGAGCAGAAACACTCGTTGCTATTATGCCGTTTTTATTGATTCCGCCAACGATTGGCTTAATGAATTACGGTGCTTTTTTTATGAGTAAAGGAATTTCTCTTTTCATTACAATTGTAGCGAGTACATTTTTAATTATTATTGTCGCAGGACATACAGGACAATATCTTGCGAATAGAAAGGAAAAAGAATCGCGATGAGCCAAATATTAATCGGAATTGGTTGGGTTATTCTTACATTGTTATTATATCAATTATCTAAAAAGATTTATAAAGTATTGCCAACACCATTTACCATTCCAATGCTTGTAGCAACAGCATTAATGATTGTCTTATTACTTGTGCTGGATATACCATATCAACAATACATGCAGAGTGGTGGCGGCTGGATTTCAAAACTGCTTGGTCCAGGGGTGGTAGCATTTGCTATTCCATTATATAAACAGCGTCATGTGTTGCAAAAATATATTGTACCGATTGCGGGTGGTGTATTAGTCGGAACAACAGTTGCGATTGCAAGTGACTTAGTGATTGCAACGCTTATGGGAACAGATAAAAGCTTAATTTTATCTTCTTTACCAAAATCCGTAACAATGCCAGTTGCAATGAGTGTATCTGAGCAGGTTGGCGGCGTTCCATCTTTAACAGCAGCATTCGTTGTTGTTGCAGGGATTACAGGAACAATTACAGGTCCGCTTTTATTGAAATGGAGCCGCGTTACAAACTCTGTTGGTAAAGGGATTGGTTTTGGATGTGCATCACATATTATGGGTGTGATGAGAGCGATGAAAAACAATGAACATGAAGGTGTTATTGGATCGGTAACAATGACATTGACGGCTATTTTAACTTGTCTGCTTGGACCGCTATTTGCAACCATGTTTATGTAATAGATGAAAGTGAGAGCAATAGGAACAGCTCTCGCTTTTCTGTTGGATTTGTGCTACAGTTAAATTAACTGAATCTTTGTAGGAGGTACGCCAGGTGCATACGTTATTATCAGTTTTACTTATTATTGTATCGATTTTGATGATTGTTATGGTACTTATGCAGTCTAGTAATAGTTCAGGCCTTTCAGGTGCTATTTCAGGCGGTGCAGAGCAATTATTTGGTAAGCAAAAAGCACGCGGAATTGAAGCGGTATTAAACCGTATTACAGTTGTTTTAGCTGTACTATTCTTTGCACTAACAATTGGAGTTACGTACTTAAGCATATAAGTAAAGGTCTTGCTTTTTGACAGATATGAAAAAAGAAGAAGCGTTAGCGGATTCGCGCTAATGGTTCTTCTTTTTTTGTCTCATTTGTATTTCATTATTCGCAAAAAGTTTCTAATTAGATTATGGAAATGGAACTATGGTAAACTAAGGATAGAAACAATACGACTAGATTATAGAAGAGAAAGAGGAGAAGAAGATGATGAAATTAGCATCTCCGAAACCATTTACATTTGAAGGTGGAGACCGTGCTATTTTATTACTACATGGATTCACGGGAAATTCAGCTGATGTACGTATGCTCGGGCGTTTTTTAGAGAAAAAAGGCTATACTTGCCACGCCCCAATTTATAAAGGTCATGGTGTACCGCCAGAACAACTTGTTCGTACAGGTCCTGAAGACTGGTGGAAAGATGCTATGGCTGCGTATCAACATTTGAAGGATCAAGGATATGAGAAGATTGCGGCTGTTGGACTATCACTGGGCGGTGTATTCTCGTTAAAACTTGCTTATACATTACCGATTTTAGGTGTTGTACCAATGTGTGCGCCAATGTACATTAAGAGCGAAGAAATTATGTATCAAGGTATATTGGCATACGCACGTGAATATAAAAAACGTGAGCAGAAATCACCAGAGCAAATTGCAGAAGAAATGATGGAATTTAAAAAGACACCAATGAATACATTAAAAGCATTACAAGATTTAATTCGTGACGTACGCAATAATGTTGATATGATTTATGCTCCAACATTTGTTGTACAAGCACGCCATGATGAAATGATTAATACAGACAGTGCAAACATTATCTATAATGGTGTAGAGTCCACGTTAAAAGAAATTAAGTGGTATGAAGATTCTACGCATGTTATTACGCTTGATAAACAACGTGATGAGCTACACGAGGATGTATATAACTTCTTGGAGCAACTAGATTGGTAAGATCTAGTTGCCTCTTTTTTTCATGAGGTATTAAAACCATTCTTTTTAGGGTGGAAGAGAGGGTCCATCGATGGATAGAAGTGGTCAGTGCCTTTTTTCGCCCCATGCTGTGTGAGAACAGAAGGAGAGAATGAGTGGAGGGCTTTTTTTATAGACGCAACGTAGGTTCCTGTAAATCAAAATGGGTTTATATAGAAATAAACTTTTGAGATGAGGATTACGCAGCAGAATAAATGGTGAAAAACGAGTGTTTATAGAAGTTTCACTTTATATAGAGTCAATGTTTCGGATACACTAAATAATATGAGGATTTAAAGGAGGTATTTGTGCTTGGAAGACATTATTCAAGAACATATTGATAAATTATTGTTATTTATGAAAGAAGAAGCGTATAAGCCGCTAACGATACAAGAATTAGAAGCTGCTTTTGGAATTGTAGATTCCGCTGGCTTTAAAGATTTTGTAAAGGCACTTGTTATGATGGAAGAGAAAGGACTTGTTGTTCGTACACGTAGCAATCGCTATGGCCTTCCAGAAAAGATGAATTTAGTGCGCGGTAAGTTAATTGGACATGCACGTGGTTTTGCATTTGTCGTGCCGGAAGAGAAGAAGACAGGCGACGATGATATTTTTATCCCGCCCACAGAATTAAATGGTGCACTTCATGGCGATACAGTGTTAGCTCGTATTAATTCACAATCTAGCGGATCACGCCAAGAAGGTACGATCATTCGTATTGTAGAACGTGGTACGAAGGAACTAGTTGGTACATATACAGAATCAAAAAATTTTGGATTTGTACTTCCTGATAATAAACGTTGGACAAGTGACATTTTTATTCCGAAAAGTGCATCTATGGGTGCGGTAGAAGGGCATAAAGTTGTTGTGAAAATTACAAGCTATCCGCAAGATCGTTTAAGTGCGGAGGGGGAAGTTATTCAAATTCTAGGTCATAAAAATGACCCAGGGGTAGATATCTTATCTGTTATTCATAAACATCATTTGCCATTAGCATTCCCGGAAGATGTAATGGAACACGCGAACAGTGTACCAGAAACGATTTCAGAAGAAGATTTAAAAGACCGCCGAGATCTTCGTGATCAAATGATTGTGACAATTGATGGTGCAGATGCAAAAGACTTAGATGATGCGGTAACAGTAACAAGGCTTGAGAATGGTAATTATAAACTTGGTGTTCATATTGCGGATGTAAGTCATTATGTCTATGAAGGATCTCCAATTGATGTTGAAGCAGCAGAGAGAGCAACGAGTGTGTATCTTGTTGACCGTGTAATTCCGATGATTCCACATCGTTTATCAAACGGAATCTGTTCCTTGAATCCGAAAGTGGATCGCCTTACACTATCTTGTGAAATGGAAATTAACAATCTTGGTGATGTTGTGAGCCATGAGATTTTCCAAAGTGTCATTAAAACGACAGAGCGTATGACATACGCTGATGTAAGAAGTATTTTAGAAGATGAAGACGAAGAGTTAATTAAACGTTATGAGCCATTAGTACCGATGTTTAAAGAGATGGGTCAGTTAGCGCAAATCTTACGTGAAAAACGTATGAGACGTGGTGCGATTGACTTTGACTTTAAAGAAGCAAAAGTACTAGTAGATGAAGAAGGTAAACCGACAGATGTTGTAATGCGTGATCGTTCGGTATCAGAAAAGCTAATTGAAGAATTCATGCTTGTTGCCAATGAAACGGTAGCAGAGCATTTCCATTGGATGAACGTACCGTTTATGTACCGTGTCCATGAAGATCCGAAAGAAGATAAATTAGAGCGTTTCTTCGAATTTGTAACAAACTTTGGCTATGCGGTAAAAGGACGTGCGAATGAAATACATCCTCGCGCGCTGCAACAAATTCTTGAAATGGTACAAGGGCAGCCTGAGGAAGTCGTGATTTCAACAGTTATGCTTCGTTCGATGAAACAAGCTCGTTACGATGCAGATAGCTTAGGTCACTTCGGTTTATCAACAGAATTCTATACACATTTCACATCACCAATTCGTCGTTATCCAGATACGATTGTTCACCGATTAATTCGTGAATATATTATTAACGATAAAATTGATAACGAAACACAAGCAAAATGGCGTGAAAAGTTACCAGAGATTGCAGAGCATTCTTCTAACATGGAACGCCGCGCTGTTGAGGCAGAACGCGAAACAGACGAACTGAAAAAAGCAGAATATATGCTTGATAAGATCGGTGAAGAGTACGACGGTATGATTAGTTCTGTAACAAACTTCGGTTTATTCGTAGAGCTTCCGAATACAATTGAAGGTCTTGTTCACGTTAGCTATTTAACGGATGATTACTATCGCTATGACGAACAGCACTTTGCGATGATCGGTGAACGTACAGGTAACGTCTTCCGCATCGGTGATGAAATTACAATTCGCGTTATTAATGTAAACAAAGATGAACGCGCAATTGATTTTGAAATCGTCGGTATGAAAGGTAGCCCAAGACGTAAATTCAAAGATCGTCCAGTTGTGATTGAACAGCCAAAAGGTGGTAGAAAGAGACGCAGTGGTCGCGGCGAACGTAATAATGAGCGCGGCGGTGCACGTGACAATGAACGTGGTAGTGGAAGAAAATACGAACGTGGTGGTCAAGGGAAAGAATCCTCTGGTCGTCCAGGGAAAAAAGATGGTAACGGTAAAAAGAAAAAGCCATTCTTTGAAAATGTCCCAGGATTTAAGAAGAAAAAGAAAAAGCGTAAGTAAGAAGGAGGGCTTTGCTTATATACTGAGCGAAGCCACTTCTTTTCTGGTGGTATCTAGTTAAGGCGGCAAGCTCTTCGTGTTTAAGAACCTTCTGCAAAAGAAGATAAAAAGCATCCTCTATGCGAAAGAACCTTAGCCGATCAGAGCCGAACATTCTGAGCGAGCACTTCCACTTTTTCGTAATTTTTGTTAAAATGGTACAAATAGAGGAGGGACATAAAATGCCAAAAGGTAGTGGTAAGGTTATTGCACAAAATAAAAAAGTATTTCATGATTATTTCATCGACGAAACATACGAAGCAGGGCTTGTCCTTCAAGGAACGGAAATTAAGTCTATTCGCGCCGGACGCGTAAACTTAAAAGATGCTTTCGCACGTATACATAATGGTGAAGTTTGGGTGTATAATATGCATATTAGTCCATATGAGCAAGGGAATCGTTTCAATCACGAGCCGCTTCGTACAAGGAAATTACTTCTTCATAAGAAAGAAATCGACAAGCTAATTGGCTATTCAAAAGAAACAGGTTATACGCTTGTTCCAGTTAAAATCTATTTAAAAAATGGCTTTGCGAAAATGGCACTTGGTGTAGCACGAGGGAAGAAACAATATGATAAGCGTCATGATTTAAAAGAGAAGGAAGCGAAACGCGAAATCGCACGTGCATTCCGTGATCGTCAAAAGATGTAATACAAAAATTTACATTTGTAAAATGTTGAACGTATGATATAATAATTCATGTAAGGCCAGTGAACATTGAAAAACAGCTCATTAAGTAGCTATCACGAATATACTTCGTATGCTCCATTCTTATATGGGGACGTTACGGATTCGACAGGGGTAGTTTGAGCTTAAGTTGCGAGTCGAGGGGATCGGCCTCGTTAAAACGTCAAAGCCAATAACTGGCAAACAACAAAACAACTTCGCTTTAGCTGCTTAATACAGCTTAGCGGTTCCTCCCTCCATCGTCCATGTGGTAGGGTAAGGGACTCAAACTAAGTGGACTACGCCGGAGTTCGCTGTCTGAGGACGAAGGAAGAGAACAATCAGACTAGCAACTTGGAAGCCTGTCGATAGGCCGAAGAGTTTGCGAAATGCCAATATATCGACTAGACTCGTAGAAGCTTAAGTGCCAATATCTTTGGACGTGGGTTCGACTCCCACCGTCTCCACCAATACATATTTGGTGGTTTTTTTATTTTGTTATAACAAGAAGCATAAGATGGCCGTTTTGGCCAACTTATGCTTCTTTTAGTTTATGGCCAACTTATGCTTCCTCTTATGGCAAACTTAAATCGGCTGAAGAAGAATCCATTTTGATCAATCTTGATATGCTCCTCATTAGGTAGACAGATTAAAAATTAAAATCTGTTTGTCTAAGGGGAGTTTTTATGTCTCGAATAAAATATTCTAAAGCTGAAAAATTAGCGATTTTAACTCTTTATAAAGATGGTTATCCAAAAGTTAAAGCAATTAACGTAACTACGGGTGTATTACCAACAAGGAGTGAAAAGAGGAAATTTAGTTACTTAGATGATGAAATGACAATCCATAAGTATATAGTAGTGAGTATAGGATTATTTAATGGAAGACAGTACAAAGTTTTGGAGATCGAGCGAGAAAGTCGTTCTTTATCCATGTTGATATTGTCCTCAACTATCAGTGTAGAATGATCTTCTGTTATTCAGGGCATGTTGTCGGGTTTAGTGGATAAAAGCGGTGTTTGGGTCAAGGAATTGTTGTGAAAAAGGCTAAACATAGTAAGAAAAGTATTAGACATAAAGCTCAATTATTATTTGAAAAGCTAGTTTGACAAATTATATAGTCCTCCATAGAAAAATTTAGAAATCTACTTTATGGAATATTAATACAGAAGTTCTTTTTGATGGTATGATTAATAGATAGGTAAAAGTATTTTGAATATATAAAAGTAGATATGTGGATTATGGAGGAGTTTAAATGGCATACCAATCAGAAGCACAGTTGGAGAAAAATCTACATAGTCAATTAGTAAATCAAGGTTATACAGCGGTAAAGATTCCTGACTATGATGCACTACTAGCAAACTTTAGAAGCCAATTAAATGAGTTTAATAAACATAAATTAGCGGGGCAATCCCTTACAAATAAAGAATTTAGAAGAGTTTTAACAGCAATCGAAGGCAAAAGTATTTACGATTCTGCAAAAATTTTACGTGATAAATTATTAATTGAGCGTGAAGACGGATCAGAGTTGTATGTGGAGCTCTTAAATACAAAAGATTGGTGTAAAAACTTGTTCCAAGTGACAACGCAGACAACGGTTGTAGGAAAATATGAGAATCGCTATGATGTGAAGATTTTAATCAATGGGTTACCACTCGTTCAAATTGAACTTAAGCGTAGAGGACTAGATTTTAAAGAAGCATTTAATCAAATTCAGCGCTATCGTAGACACTCATTCCAAGGGTTATACCATTTCTTACAAATTTTTGTCGTAAGTAATGGTGTTGATACGAAATATTTTTCAAATTCAGATCATGCAATTCAGTTTGGATTTACATTTTTCTGGTCAGATGAAAAGAACAATATTATTACGAATTTGCAGGACTTCGCAAAAGCATTCTTACAGCCTTGTCATTTAGCAAAAATGATTAGTCGTTATATGGTTATTAATGATACAGATAAAGCATTAATGGTTATGCGCCCTTATCAAGTATATGCGGTTGAGGAACTTGCGAAACGTGCAACGGAAACAAACAATAACGGATTTATTTGGCATACAACAGGTTCAGGAAAAACATTAACTTCTTTTAAAGCGGGTCAGATCTTGGCAAATGAAGAAAGTATAAAAAAAGTGTTCTTCTTAGTAGATCGTCAAGATTTAGATAGCCAAACGATTTCAGAGTTTAATAAATTTGAAAAAGGTTCTGTTGACCGTACAGATAAAACAGATAAGCTGATTGAACAAATTAAAAACCCAATGAAAAACTTCATTGTGACAACAATTCAGAAAATGAACAATGCGATTAAAAATCCACGCTATGCAGATGTGATGGAACCCTATAAACAGGAACATGTTGTGTTCATTATTGATGAATGTCATCGAAGTCAATTTGGTGATATGCGAAAGGAAATTGACCATCATTTCCAAAATGCACAATACTTTGGGTTTACAGGTACACCGCGTTTTGAGGAAAACAAAAGCCAAGATGGTCGTACTACAGCTGATTTATTTGAAAAATGCTTGCATTACTATTTAATTAAAGATGCAATCCGTGATGTTAATGTACTAGGTTTTTCTGTGGAATATATTCGCACATTTAATGCCAATATTAATGAAGAAGACCAAACAAAAGTACAAGGAATTGATACAGATGAAGTATGGCATCATCCAGCACGTTTAGAAATGATAGCAGACCATATTTTAGATAATCATGTGCGCCGTTCGAAAAGTAAGGGCTATTGTGGTTTATTTGCAGTAGATTCTATCTCTACGCTCATTAAGTATTATGATATTTTCAAACAGAAAAATCATAATCTAAAAATAGCAGCCATATATTCATTTGGTGCAAATGAAGAAAGTGATGGTACAGAAGAGCACTCACGTGAAGCATTAGATCGTATGATTGATGATTATAATGAAATGTATGGAACAGATTATTCAACAGATACATGGGACCGCTATTTCTCAGATGTATCGAAAAAAATAAAAAATGCACAAATTGACATTTTGATTGTCGTAAACATGTTCTTAACAGGTTTTGATAGTAAGCCACTCAATACATTGTATATCGATAAAAATCTACAATATCATAATTTACTTCAAGCCTACAGTCGTACAAATCGTGTAGAAAAAGCAACAAAACCATACGGCAATATTGTTTGTTATCGCAACTTAAAAGATGCGACAGATGAAACGATTAAGTTATTCTCTAAAACAGACTCTGTAGATGATGTTTTAATGAAAAGTTATGACGAATATTTAGCCGCTTTCCTTGATGCACGTAATAAATTATTAAGCGTAGTTGCGACACCAGAAGGTGTGGACAAACTTGAAAAAGAAGAAGATCAACGAGAATTTATTATTGCCTTTAAAAATGTGACGAAGCTACTGCAACGTCTACAATCATTCTCTGATTTTGAATTCGATGAAGATGAGTTACAAATTTCAGAGCAAACATATGAGGATTTCAAAAGTAAATATTTTAAAATTGTGGATAAAACAAAACGTGAAGTCGAAAAAGAATCGATTTTACAAGATATTGATTTTGAGTTAGAGCTAATGCATACGGATCGCATTAATGTAAGTTATATTATGAATTTAATCGCAAACTTAACAATGGATGATGAAAAAGAAAGAAGCAATGAAATTCGTTTAATTAAGCAAGAACTAGATCATGCATCAGATCCGAAATTACGTCTAAAAGTGGAACTCATTAAAGGGTTTTTAGATAAAGTTGCTCCGTATTTAAGTCCAGAAGAATCGGTTTTAGATGCATATGCACATTATGAAGCAGAAATGAGTGAAAAAGAGATTAATGACTTTGCAAAAGAAATTGGTTTAGATGATGAAGTATTAAAGGAACAATTGGCTACATATGAGTACTCCAACTTAATTGAGCAAAGCATAATTATGGATGAATTGCCAGGATCATTTTTAAAACGAAAGAAGTCTATCAAAGCAGTTTCGTCATTTATTCAAGAGCATACAGAAAAATATAGTTATAGTTCATAAAAGAGAGGGGTATCCCCTCTCTTTTTTATGATATTTTTAAAAATATCATAAAAAATTATGTTTCATATTGATATTTTTAAAAATATCATTTATATTTAAGTCGTAGAAAAAATAATGAATAGGAGGGGAGTCGTTGAAATTAGGAGATTGTGCAAATGTCATTCAAGGAACATTCATTAATCGCATTCAAACATCTAAACTAAATGAGGACAGTGAGACGGTACATTTGCTTACTCTGAAAGAATTTAATGAAACATTAGGGTTAAGCTATCGTATGTCGCAAGACAAAAATACAGAAGTCTATGTTCGTAGGGGGAAGCTGTTAAAAGAGTTGTTCACAGATTCAAACAGCTTAGTTATGCATACGTTATCGCAGAAAGTTGCATTTTTACCAGAAAAATATGGTGGGTTGCTATTAACGAACAACTTTGTGAAAATTGTGTTTACTGAACCGGTCGACTTATATTTTATGGAATGGTACTTGAATGAACATCCGACTATTCAAAAGCAAATTGCACTTTTTTCAGAAGGTAGTGTCATCTCGTCATTGAAGCTCTCACATATAAAAGATATTGAAGTATTACTACCGCCCTATAGAGAGCAAAAGCAAATGGGGAAGATTACAATCTTAAAAAAGAAAAAAGAACAATTGTTAAAAGAAAAAATGCAGTTAGAACAACAAGTCATGCATCAACGATTGGTGAATATTACAGATAGAAGTACACAGGAGGAAAAGAAATGACAACAAGTGAAAAACAACGTCAACAACAAGCTGAGCTACATAGAAAGCTATGGGCGATGGCAAATGATTTACGAGGACAAATGGATGCGTATGAATTTAAAGATTATATTTTAGGATTAATTTTCTATCGCTATTTGTCAGAAAAAGTAGGGCATCGTGCAGAGAAATTATTAGAAGAAGATAACATTTCATTTGCAGAAGCATGGGAAAATGAAGAATACAAAGAAGATTTGGCGGAATATCTTGTAGGTGAACTAGGCTATGTGATTGAACCGCAATATTTATTCTCAAATTTAGTCGTTGAGATTGAAAAAGGTGCAAAAGGGAACTTTGACATTGAGTTACTGCAAAATGGTGTCAAAGCAATTGAAGCCTCAACACTAGGAACAGATAGCCAAGAAGATTTCCAAAACTTATTCGATGATATGGATCTAACATCCTCAAAACTTGGACGCACAGTTGAAGCACGTTCAAAATTAATTGCAAAAGTTATCATGAACATTGCTGAAATTCCATTTTTACAAGATGATGTTGAAATTGATGTACTCGGTGATGCGTATGAATACATGATCTCACAATTTGCTGCAAACGCAGGTAAAAAAGCCGGGGAATTCTATACACCACAACAAGTATCAAAAATTTTAGCGAAAATCGTGACCGTTGGGAAATCAGAAATTCGCAGTGTCTATGACGGTACATGCGGTTCAGGATCATTATTATTACGTGTAGGTAAAGAAGCCAAAGTATATAAATATTATGGTCAAGAAAAAGTATCAACAACATACAATTTAGCACGAATGAACATGTTACTGCACGATATTCCATATCAACGTTTCGATATTAAAAATGCTGATACATTAGAAGAACCACAACATATAGATGAACGCTTTGAAGCAATTGTTGCCAATCCTCCATACAGTGCAAAATGGAGTGCCGATGATAAATTTAAAGATGACGAACGTTTCAGTGCGTATAGCAAACTTGCACCAAAATCAAAAGCGGACTTTGCATTCGTTCAACACTTTATTCATCAATTAGATGATAATGGGACATTTGCGGTTGTTCTTCCACATGGTGTGCTATTCCGCGGTGCAGCAGAAGGTGCGATTCGTAAATATTTAATTGAAGAAAAGAATTATTTAGATGCAGTAATTGGCCTCCCAGCAAACATTTTCTATGGTACAAGTATTCCAACGTGTATTTTAGTATTCAAAAAATGTCGTAAGCATGATGATAATGTTGTATTTATTGATGCGTCCAATGAGTTTGAAAAAGGAAAAAATCAAAACAGGTTAACAGATGAAAACGTTGAAAAAATTGTTTCAACATATTTAAGTCGTGAAACAATTGATAAATATTCATACGCAGCAGCACTAGAAGAAGTCAAGGAAAACGATTATAACTTAAACATTCCTCGCTATGTCGATACATTTGAAGAAGAAGAAGCGGTTGATTTAGATGTTGTCGCAAAACGATTAAAAGAAATTGATGAAGAAATTGCAAAGGTTGATCAAGAGTTGGAACAATATTTCAAAGAATTGGGGGTGTAGAAGGTGAATGTACCAAAGTTGAGGTTTAAAGGATTTGAAGATGAGTGGAAATATGAAGAATTATCTAACTTAGTTACCTATATCAAGGGATTTGCTTTTAAATCATCGAATTATAAATGTGATGGATATAGAATTATCAGGGTATCAGATCTATTAAAAGAAAGTATAAATGAAACAAATGATAAAATTTATATCGACAAATCACGAGCAGAGGAATTTAAAAAATATCAGTTACAACCGGAGGAGATTATCGTGACAACAGTCGGTTCGAAACCGGAGTTAATAAATTCTGCTGTAGGAAGAACGATATACTATAATGATTTGAAGAAAGAATTTCTCAACCAAAACCTAATCAAACTAACTACAAAGAATAAAATAAATAGTTATTTTGTATATCAAAATACGAAGCAAAAAAGATATATGAATCATATTGATAGTATTCAAAGAGGTAACGCAAATCAGTCAAATATTACTGTTGCAGAATTGCTAGAATATAAAATATTTATGCCTACATTAGAAGAACAAAATAAAATTGCTGATTTTTTTCGTGAACTAAATAAAAAGATCCAACTCAAACAAGAAAACATCAACTTGCTGAAAGAACAGAAAAAGGGTTATATGCAGAAGCTTTTTAAGCAAGAGGTTCGGTTTAAGGATGATAATGGCGGGGAGTATCCTAAATGGAGAACAAAGGTTAAAGCAGCTGAATTATTTGAAGCTATTTCAAATAAGAATCCAGAAGAGAAATTACCCGTATTATCAGCTACTCAAGATCAAGGAATGGTCTTAAGGGATTTATTAAACAAGGATATGCAATATTCTACTACTAATTTAAACTCGTATAAGGTTGTTGATATAGATGACTTCGTTATAAGTTTAAGATCGTTCCAAGGTGGGATTGAATTATCGCATCTAAAAGGCTTAGTAAGCCCGGCCTATACAATTTTCCGTAAAAAAAATGATGATGTTTGTAACAACTATTTTAAATATCTCTTTAAAACAGAAACATTTATTAATCAATTAAAAACAGCTACTTATGGAATTAGAGATGGAAAATCTATTAGCTACAAAGATTTTTCTACATTGAAATTTGATTTACCTTCATATGCTGAGCAACGAAAAATTGTTGACTTTTTATCTAAGTTAGATGAAAAGATTCAAATAGAGGAACAAAAATTAGATTCTTTACAAGAACAGAAAAAAGGATTTATGCAACAAATGTTTATTTAGATACCCTCATGTGAATGAAAAAAGGACTCATTTTGATTGTTTTGTTCCAAATGAGTTGACTTTTATTTAAAGAAAGTCAATGAAGTAATTATGTAAAAGGGGGATGTTATGAAACTTTATAAAGGACAAGATTATTGCTTTTTAAGTGAGAGTGATCAACTAGAGTATGAAAAAGTAAAAGAGTCAGAAAAAATTTATCCATTAACTTCAGGAATACTCAGTGAGATTAGTGTTAATAAATTTCATGAGTACCCTAAGGCAGCTAGACATAATATACATTTATTCCCGAATAATTATTTGGACATGGTAGAACTACAAAGCCATGACAAAATTAAATTTATGCACAATGAATTTAAAGATTTATTAGATAAAAATCCAACTGAGCAAGAAACATTAAATTTTATTAATAGAAATGAGCATTACTTTATTATTGCTTCATTATTTAGTTACTACAATTTTGGTCATCATGAAGCTTATTTGTTTAAAGAATTTCAATTAAATACAACATATCGAACGGATTATTTATTAGTAGGAAAAGGTTCTGGTGGATATCAATTTGTATTTATAGAATTAGAAAGTCCGTCTGATAATCCGTTTAAACAAAATGGAACAGAGCTGAGTCAATACTATCAAAATGGAATTAATCAAGTGAAAAATTGGGAACGCTTTTTACAACAACAGTTCCCTAGTTTACAGCCAAAATTTAATGAGGCAAGAAAGCGCAAAGGAAACTTGCCTTCGGAATTTATTAATTCTGATAATTCTCGCAGGCACTATGTGGTAGTAGCAGGTAGAAGAGAGCATTATGAACAAAATCCTGATGCTTCATACTCAATTAGAAGATATGAAGAACAAACGTCAAGAATAAAATTGCTTCATTATGATAATTTACTTGATTTGACGAAGGAGTTAATTGGTAGAAAAACATTTTAAAAAAAAAAAGTTTTAATCAATCTTTTTTGTAAAGCCAAAGTTTATTTCAAAATCAAGCCCACACATTTTTATCAATCTTTGTTCAAAATGTGTGGCTTTCTTCTATATATAAAATCAACGTTTGTAGCCTCTTCTTAATCAAACTTTCTTTAAAACCAACATCATGTAATTGATTAACATTATTAAATAAAAATCAGTTTCAAGGTTTAAACCAGCTTTAAGAGAGTTAACTGTAATAGTCTTCTTTATTTTTTCATTCGATATATCTAATCATATCACTGTACTAGTTTACATAAAGAGATAAGTGTCCATATTTATAATAGGATATTAAAAAAGTGCGGTGTTAAAAGTGAGAAATACCTATTCGCAAAGGAGTCAGTTGTATAGTTTAAAGCCCATTGGCATAGAGGGGCCGTATATTGAATCTTTAACAAGTTACTTGATTAGGCTATCAGAAGTACATCAAGTTTATCCCTCATCATTAATCTCTTACGTTATTGCTCCAATATTAAATAAAGAATTTCTTATCTATAGTACAACTAGAGGTGGAAATAGATTTTATGACGGTGCAAAGACAATGAATGGTTTTGGAAGCAACGCGCTAGATACGGTAAATGTCTTAGAAAAACTAACACAGGTACGTCAATTAAGTATATTGACGTTAGCATCTATAAGAGAAGTAGTGCCATTACGTTATTTATTAAAAAATTATCTCTCATGGTGTTCAGTATGCTATGAAGAACAACTTAATACTGGGGATGCCATTTATAATCTTCTGTTGTGGAGCCTTGAAATGGTTAATACATGTTCAAAGCATAAGTGTAAGCTGGAAACGGAGTGTTTTTTATGCCATAAAAAGATTCCGCTTTTACACAGGAAAAGCCAAAATGGGTATTGTCCTTATTGTAACAATTGGCTTGGAAGAGAGACAAACCTTAATAAACATTTAGACGAAAACGATTTTGATTATAAAATAACTTTAATGGCAGAACAAATTATAAAGCATAAAGAACAAATCGAAATTTCAGCGAGTAAGCAACAAATTATTAGAAACCTAACTCATCTTGTTAATATTTATACAGAGGGAAACATGCAGGGATTTGCAAGAAACTTAAATTTAGCAAAGACAACCCTGTGGGATTGGTGTAATGGAAAAGCTTTACCTCCATTGTCCAGGGTGTTGGAAATATGTTACTTATTTAATATGTCACCAGTTAGTTTTTATATCGAAGATATAAGTGTAAATAAAAAACAAATAGTCTTCAATGCAAGGTCTTATTCGAAAGATAGTAAAAAAAGAGAAATAAAATTTGATTATGATACAGCTTTATCTATACTTCGAAAATATGCTCACCGCTCAGACTCTATTGTATCAATGAACGAACTAGCTAGACAGCTAGGATATCCAAAAAGAACGCTTTACAAACACTTCCCAGACTTGTGTAAGATTATTTCTGCAAAAAATATAGAAGTTATTAAGGAAAAGAGAGATCAGGTTTACGCTAGTAATTGTCTAATAATTTATCAATACGTTGAAAATCTTATTCAACAAGGCGTATATCCAAGTAGACGAAGAGTTGAAGAAGTAGCGAATAGGCCAGGATTGTTAAAAGACAAGAAGCTAAGGGGTTATTTTAAAGAATTAATACGAGATAAAAATTACTTAGGATAGGGGATAACTTATGTTAAGTGAACAGGAATTTCAAAGTTGGTGTACACTGATGGATTTCACGAAAGAAACGATTGAAACTGTCCAAAAAATTAGAACATCGCCTCCATCTCGAAGCGTAAGAAGCTCAAAATATAATGTAGCTGGAAGATATCCTAGTAAAAAGATGGGGATGTCGATTCAATTTGAAAGTCACACCGTGGAGTTAGCTGCTATTTATTTAGCAGAGTATGATGACGATGTACTTGAATATTATGACCAGCCTATTACATTAAAGTTAGATTATACTCGTGAGAATGGGCGTAGAATATCGTTTTTTTATACTCCGGATTTTTTAGTATTAAGAAGAGATGGTGTGCGGATTGAGGAATGGAAAACAGAAGAACAACTAATCAAACTATCACAAAAAGATCCAGTTAGGTATTTTAAGGATGAGGAGGGACATTGGCGATGTCCACCAGCTGAAGTAGCAGCCAACCAAATCGGCTTGAACTTTTGTGTGAGAACATCGGCCGAAATAAATGTAAACTTATACAGGAACCTTATATTTCTAGAAGTTTATTTGAAGAATGAAAACTATAAAGTATCTGACGAAAAGAAAAGAGAAATAACAAATATTCTTTCTTCCAACTTAGGAATGAAGCTAGCAGAATTGCTTGTCTCCCTAAAAACAACAGATGCTGATGATGTATATACTTTGGTAGCTACAAATGAATTATATATAGATTTAGAGCAATACATCATTGCTAAGTCTAGTGATGTCCCGGTCTTTTTAAGTGAACAGCATAGTGCAGCTTTTGAAAGTATCCGTTCAACAAAACCTGAAAACACTTATCCAGTAACAGCCCTTACTGTAAATATTAACTCAACGGTTATGTGGGATGGAGTTACATGGATAGTTGTAAATATGGGGTTCAAATCTGTTTATCTTTATTCAGATGAAAATGGTTTTTTAGAACTACCAAAACTGTATTTTGTTGAATTACTTAATAATGGCAAGGTAGTGCCCGAAGATGAGAAGAGCGGAGGTCGAAAGTATGCTCCCTATCTGGACATTTTATTAGAAGCGGGACCAGAAGATCTAGCAATAGCTAATAACAGAATGGGTTTAGTTAAGCGAAAGCTAAATGAAGAGGAAATATCTGGTAGCGAAGCTTCTGAACGGACTCTTAGGCGGTGGATAAAAGATTATAAAGAGGGACAGCAATTATATGGAAGTGGATATATAGGTTTACTCCCAAAGCACCAGCAGAAGGGGAATAGAGATCAAAGGCTTCCGGCAGAAACCATATCTTTAATGGAAGAGGTAATTGAAAATGAGTATGAAAACCTTAAACAAAAAAATAAGATTATAGTATACGGACAATTAGTTAATCTCTGTGAGAGTAAAAACCTCCTAGTACCTAGTTATAAGACTTTTTGTGCAACAGTTCAGAATAGAAATCGCTATGAACAAGTCAAAAAGAGGCAAGGAGATCGGGCGGCATACAAACATGAATCATTTTATTGGAACCTGGATCATAGTGTTCCACGACACGGAGATAGGCCATTTGAGATAACTCATATAGATCATACTCAGCTAGACGTGCAGCTCGTATGCTCTAAAACAGGTAAAGTATTAGGGAGGCCATGGCTGACATTCTTAGTAGACGCCTATTCCAGAACTATTCTGTCATATCACATTTCATTCGAATCGGCCAGCTACAGGTCGGTTATGATGACTCTAAGAGAATGTGTACGTAAGTATCATCGATTACCACAATCCATTGTAGTGGATGGAGGGAAAGAGTTCCATAGTATTTACTTTGATACATTTACAGCTATGCATGAAATTAATAAAAAAGGAAGGCCACCAGCCAAATCTAGATTTGGTAATGTAATTGAGAGATTATTTGGAACTTCAAACTCTAATTTTATTCATAACTTGCAAGGGAACACTAAAATTACAAAAAATGTTCGCCAAGTCACTAAAAAAGTGAATCCTGTGAATCATGCTGTATGGACCTTAGAAGCCCTATATGGAGCATTAGAAAAATGGGTATCGGAGGTATATAGCGATAATGTACATCCAGCTTTAGAAGGGCAGACTCCTGACGAAGCATTTAATGAGGGGATATATAGAACAGGAGAAAGAAAATTAGAATTCATTACGTATGACGAAAATTTTATAGTCACGACTTTGCCATCTACAAGGAGTGGAGTCGCTAAAGTAAATTCCCGCACGGGTGTGAAAGTCAATTATATAACTTACTGGAATGCCGCATTTAATAGTCCGGTATTGGAAAACCAGAGTGTACCTGTGAAATACGATCCTTTTGATATAGGTATTGCATATGCCTTTGTAAATAAAAAGTGGATAACTTGTACATCGGAGTATTACCATGTGCTAAAAGGGAAAACAGAGAGAGAGCTAAAACTGGCTATGGAAGAGATTAAGAAAAGAAAGCAAAATCATGCAAAGGGTTACACTGTTACAGCTAAAAAAATTGCTGAATTTATTAATGGGATAGAGGAAAAAGAAAAATTAATGGCGGGGAGTCTAAAAAATACATTAGCATCTAAGGGTAATCAACGTGAAGTTGATTTGGAGTTAACCATATCTACTGCACCTAATACTAAAGAATTGATAAAAAGCATGGAATTTCAAGAGTTTGAGATCTATCAAAAGGAAGGCTGATATTAGATGGACGAACTTAAAAGGAAGCTTAATGGTTTTGATCTCTCTGATAAAGAAAGTAAGTTAAAAAAATTTGAGGATATCGTAATCGAGCATCCTATCATCAAACAAGTGAAAGAACAACTTATTTCTTACATTCATAATCCAGCGGGAACTTTTATTGTTTTAGTACTTGGGCCAAGCGGGGTGGGAAAAACCACCCTAGCACAAGTGCTAGAAGATTACTTCATCCAAGGGATGCGAGAAGAGGTAGAAAATGATAAAGGCAGAATACCTATAGTTAGAACCGAAATTGTGGGTTTCGACTCTGGAAAGATTATTATTATCGAACTTTAGAGGAATTACAGGAACCGCTGATAGATCATAAGATTTGTTTAGAAAATAGAAATGTAATTATGAAGAAGGATTATAACAGTAAATCTCCTTGGTATGCCTTGAGAAAATCTCTTGAAAATGCTTTTAGATTTAGAAATCCTGTGGCCTGTATAGTTGATGAAGCACAGCATTTGCTTAAGGTATCCGGTGCCAAAAGTTTGCAAAATCAGCTAGATACAATAAAATCGCTAGCTAATAAAACGAAAGTTCCACACATATTGATTGGAACTTACGAGCTCAAAGAATTTTTTAATCTAAGTGCCCAGCTTAGTCGTAGAACAATAAGTATACAATTTCCAAGATATAGAGCGAGTAATTTGGAGGATTACCGTACTTTTCTTTCGGTAATCCATATGCTACAGAAAAAGTTGCCTTTAGAAGAAGAACCGAATTTACTTGAACATGCAGATTTTATTTATGAACGTACTTTAGGGTGTATAGGGATACTCAAGGACTGGCTCACACGTTGTTTAGGAGATGCTATCTATAATGGAAAGAAAACTATAACTAAAGAAATGCTCTATACATATGCAATGCCTGTTAATGCTTTGAAGATGTTAATTGAGGAAATTGAGCAAGGTGAGGATTTATTTGAAGAGAATGAACAAGATAAGTTGGATTTACTATATAAGATAGGGTTAAAGGCCAGGGAAAAAGAAAAAATCACTAAAAAAGATGCAACTCAAAAAAGTGGCGTAGGAAGGCGTAAGCCGAAGCGAGATCCAGTGGGAAAACAAGAATATCTAGAGGGGTAAAGATATGTATATATCAAGACGGTGCTCAGCTAGTTATTTATATTCCCTAGAGCCTATGAATGTTGGAACGCCTATGGTGGAATGCTTAATGAGCTATCTTGGAAGGTTAGCGTTAGCGCATAATGTTGAGCTAACAACGCTTGCTGCTCATATTATAGCATTACACCCTTGTAAGCGGTCTTTGTACCCTAAGCAATTTGTACCAGTGCCTGTTTGGAGTAGTGCCTCATTTTACGGTGCGGGGAAGACAGCCACAATGCTTGCTGAGTCACTAGAATTATTAACATTACAAAAAAGTTTTAAGTATATGACGATGTTAACTTGGAAAGAAGTCATACATAATAGGATGTTTCCTTTTGATAAGAAGTGGTGTCCAGAATGTTTTGATGAATGGAGTGAAGCTAACAAAGAAATATATGAGCCTTTAATGTGGTATTTGAATAGTACAAATGTATGTTTAAGACACAAAAGAAAATTGGAATATTTATGTCCTAATCCTAAATGTGAAAAATTGCAATCTGTCATGACATATCATCAAGGATATTGTTATAAGTGTGGCAATTGGTTAGGACAGAAACAATATAAACTTCTTCAAAAAGAACATAATTTAATTGAACGGGATGAATGGATTAATAGAAGTATAGGAGAACTATTGGAAATAGCACCAAATGTTATTCCACCTACAATAGAACTAGTGTGTTCTATTATTGAGGGAAACATGAGAAAGTTTTTTCAAGGGAATCAAAAAGAATTTTGCTCAGTAACAGGTATACATCCCATTTCTTTAAGAGCTATTCTACGGAGGTCACAAAAAAGACTACCGTTACGAGCTCTTCTATTATTAAGTTATTATACAAGGACACCTTTGTTAGAGTTAATGGGTGTATCATATAAAGATTCTAATGAATAAGCTAGTAATTTTGAATATCCTATGCTGCTAATAGGTATTTTTATTTGCTGTTTTGTGAAATTCACGGTCAGCTTATGGGTTAATAATTAACACACGGCCAACTTATGCTTCCAATTCCGTTGAATAATTAGATAATTATCTGCAAAAATAAGTGTTTTCTGGCCAACTTATGCTTCCTACAATAAACTTTAAAATTACTCGTAAAATCGCATAAAATGCAATTGAACTAATTGGAAACGATTTGGATAGACTACTTAATGTATAGTTATCCCTCTTGTTCTTTTTTTCTAGAGTTTATCGTAGCTTAAAAAACTTTGCAACGGAACCAAAGAAAAGATCTTGTATATTAAGTAACAAAAAATCCTTCTTCACTCTAATGAGAAAAGAAGGGTTTTTTGTTATTTATCCCGCATTAACGGACAGTAAGATCCCCACCTCAAAGTTCAGCGAGAGCAATGACGTTAGGTTGGGATCTTACTGTCTGTAAAAGCCCGATTGGTGAGGGCTAATAGTCAGTGGGAGAAAGAAACCCCCACTGATTAAAGTTTCACTTTATACAATGGATTATCGACCTTTACATAAAAATAAGAATGAGCTTCTCCCATCATTCGCATGAGCGTCAAAGCTTTATAGTCTACCTTTTCTGCAAAGAATACATCATAATCCGCTGCTGCATTTTGTGTATAGTGTGGGTCTTGCTGTAAATCTATAAAAATATTTTGTGTAACTCTTTTTACAATATTCCAAAGCAATTGTTCATCTGTTTTATAGAAACGGCTTACATGAATAAATAACTCTCCAAAGTGATTTTGCATAACGGAGTAAAATACTTTGTTTCGTACACTCTTTTCATCATCAACTAAAATGCGTGATTTGTGATGAAAGTTTGTAATGTCAATCCCTGCCTGTTGTAAACGACCACGGTGAATCCGAATGCCTTCCCAATCACGAACAAGAAGTCGGTCTGGTGTGCCATCTTTTTTAAAGACAGGTACTGTATTTTGCAAGTGGCCCTCTAAGCCAATTCCGTACTTCACCATAAGTGGAATAAATCCAGTTAAAGCGTTGACTACATATTTTTCAATAAATGAAACGATTGCATCATGTAATGGTAGACAATGCTTTGCTTTATACAGTTCGATAAGTTCAACAATAACTGGTTGATTCGCTCCGTGTGCAGATGCAACGAGAGCAGAACCGACAATAGCCCATTCATCTTTATTAATATAGGAGTACACATTATCACGAATGACACATGCAAGATTTTCACTTCTCAAAGTTTGCAAATCTATATTAGAGTCCTCTGCGCTGAGAAAATGTGCGCCAGCACGTTCCATAATCGGAATAAATCTTCTTTCATCGATATTTGTATCTTCTTTCATAATTTTTTGTAATATATTACTCATCAGTGGACCGTTATGAATCGTTTGTTCTGATAAGGTTCGCACTTCTCCTGTTAAATGAACATTCGTTGTTAACTTATAATGAGGTCTTCTTGTATCATACTGTGCCGGGAAGATGGTACGAAATGACATACCAGCTACATAAGGCGCCTCATAATCAAAAATAATGATTTTTTTCTGTTCAATTTCTGTTTTGTATAACTCTTGCAATGTATGCATCGTTTGCCAAGGATGGATAGGTAATAGAAGATAATCATCTATTCTATCATCTAGCCTAATCTCTGCCTCGGCTTTCAGTACAGGCTCGAAAGAAAAGATGATAGGATTCCAATCTTGTGATTTCATAAACGCAGTACTTACTTCTTTGTTATGAACGGCTACAAATCGAAGTGGAATCGTATTTTTAAACTCTGCTGAATACGCAATTGTTTCTTCAGGGTTTAAACCTTTTCGCATTTTTGCTCCAGGATGACAAGGGTGTCCTTCAATAACAAGCTGTTCAAAAAAAGCATAATGATCATCTGTTTGCGCAGCTGCTTCTAATGTTGATGCCTCAGTAGACTGTTCATGAAATGTATAGGCAAGCGATAAATTAGCAGCACTATTAGCTAAATCCTCTTCGAACATATGAAAATAAGAAGATAGCCCTTTCCAACCTTCATCGAAAATTAAAGCTAACACTTCATTTGGATGTGTAATTTCTTTTTGTTCAGATGGTGATATGAGCATGTACGGCCCGTTTACAATTGGACGATCGAAAGCATACATTTGTTGAACTGGTACGAGTAAGTAGCAGTCTTGTTTCTTAAAATATAAAGCTTGTATTATGGAAGATTTTTCAAAGTTCTTCTGGTGTGTATGTATATAATCTAGTAAATAATCTGGACAACTGTACGCTGAAATAGAAACAAACGTCTTAGCTGACTTTTGAAATGTCACCACAGTATCCATTAGATTGCTTATATTTTCTCGGATGACAGAAGATAGTAGTCGTTCTAATATACCGTTCCGACCTTTATATAAATTTTGTTTATATATTTCATGTAGCGGTGGATAGTTTTGCTGTAAAAAAGAAAATAATGTTTGTTCTTCTACCTCAAATGAATGAATGCTGTGTAAGTGCATAGAAACCACCTTTCTGAATTTTAGCTCTTTACAAAAAAGAGAGAATATTTTATATTGTCCTTACAATGATGATGATAATCAATTTCAATTATAAAGAGTGAATTGAAAAATGCAACAAAAAATTCGAGGTGATTCTTATTCGAAAACTGTTTTTTGGTAGTTCATTTTTTTTGTTTATGGGGAATTGGCTCGGAATGACTGCTATTAATTGGTATGTCTATGATTTGTACCATAGCGCAACATATTTAGGTTGGTTAAACTTTGTACGACTCATTCCAATCGTATTATTTAGTGTGTATGCAGGAAAGCTTTGTGATTTGTATCCGCGTGTCAAATTAATGAAATCATATTCCTTATGGGGATTTGTATTGACAACTTTACTTGCGGTTTATGTTGCTTTAGTTACTCCTTCATATTTTATTTTTTTACTTTTTTCATTTATTCGTGGGGTCATTAGCGCATTAGAAACACCAAACCGAAATACACTTCTTTCAGATATTGATACAAATAATCAAATTAGCAAACTGATTTCCATGCATTCATTTGTCATGAATGTTTGTCGATCAACTGGACCGGCACTAGCAGGATTTCTTATTGCAGCAGGGCATATCGAATTAACATTTATGATGCAGGCTGTTTGTTCACTTATTGCTTGGATTTTTGTGATATCAATGAAAGATCAACCAATGAAAAAACGAAAAGAAAAGAAAAAAGCGAGTTGGGAACAAATTGCTGCTTATTTTTCTTATGACAAAATAGGAAGAAATATCTTTGTGACGTCACTTATTACAATGGCTTTTGGTTTTTCCTATACGTCTGTTTTACCAGCGCTTGTTTCAAAGCAATTTACGGGAAAAGCAGAAGTGTTTGGAATCGCTATGTCATCAGCTGCAATTGGTGCGATTATAGCTACTGTGATTCTTCCAAAAGCATTGACATATATTTCAGAAGTACGTCTGTATTATGTTAGCTTAATTGCATTTTCAGTTTCTTTAGCATTACTGATTGTTAGTAATACATATGTATTTTTTATTCTTTTATTTTCTATTGGTCTATTTGGTCAGTTATTACGATCAAGTAACCGTGTCTATTTTCAGCATCATGTCCGTGAAGAAGAGAGGGGACTTATGCTTAGTGTAGTACTGATGGATCGAGGGATGATTCCACTTGGTTCTATTTTAGTTAGTTATTCCATTGAATATGTTGGTATTGCTCAAACATTTATTTTGATGGGAGTTGCATGTATGGTCCCGTTTTTATTTCAATTTATAAAACTGAAACAGCAAAAAGGAAAGGTGAAGGAATTTGTCCATTCAAAGTAAACAAGTTAATAGAGTAAAAGCAGAACGTAGTATTTTAAATCGTTTTTGCAATGCATTGATTCGGGAGAAAGTGCTACAAGAGAACTGTGCGATATTGAAACATGAGCATGGTATAGAGATTGTAGATAGCATGAACGATGTGGAATTATTGTTAGAAGTAAAACAAGAGGGAGCGTTTGAACGATACGAGTTTATATTCCCAATTCGTTTTAAAGTTCGTGGACATATACGGTGGATTGATTCATTGTCAATGTTTTGGGAAGAAGTCGCTCCGTTCTTTCGTATTCATATCTCACAGTCTTTACAAGAAGAACTGGAAAACAGTGTAACCAATTTAGCACTAGCATACGAAGCATGGGAACGGAAACAAGAATGGGTGAAACAACAATTAGAGACAAACGTTTTGTTTGTAACAAAAACAAAGCCTAACAATTTATATCAATTTTTAAAAGTTTTACAAACATGTATACCATTTGATGAGCTTACTTATACGGAATCACTTGTTATTGAGGGACATCCGCTTCACCCATCTACGAAAACGAAACTTGGTTTATCAAGAGAAGAAGTGAAGTTGTATGCACCAGAATTTGAACATGTTGTTCCGTTACATGTTCTTCTCGTTCATAAAGAAGTAGCTGAAGTAACGGGAGATCATATGCAGAAACCACTTATATATGAAAATTCACCAGAGTTATACGAAGCAGTACACACATTACTTGTAAATAAAGAAAAAAGAATGGAAGATTATTATCCATTTCTCATTCACCCATGGCAGTATGAACATGTATTACAAGAAGAATATGGTTCAGAGTTAGAAGCGGGATGGATTATTCCAGTGCCATATCAACTATCTTCACGTGCAACATTATCATTTCGAACAATGAATGTATTAAAATTACAATATCACGTGAAACTTCCAGTGCGAGCGCAAGCAACGAGTGCAGTTCGTACCGTGTCACCAGAAATTACAGTAAATGGCCCACTATTATCAACCGTATTAGATGGCATCTATACAAAGGAGCAAAATTTAGAGCAGTCTATTGTCGTTGTAAGGGAACGAGTAGGAGCTTATTTTTCTAAACCGAATACTAGGGATTTAGGACGTAATTTAGCATTTATTTTACGGGAAAATCCCAATCAGTATAGAAGAGAAGGAGAATTATTATGGGTTGGTGCAAGTTTAACAGCCAATAATCCATTAAAAGAAAATGAACCTGTCATTTTAGATATAATGCGTACATATTTTGACAAAGAGGATATCGGTAAAAAAGAGATATTCTATTATATCGCTCATTATACTGAGAAAGTGATGTTGCCATTGTTAGAACTTGTTTTACGATATGGGATTGCCCTAGAAGGACATATGCAAAATTCTGTCATTGTGACAAAAAATGGTGAAGTACAACGTATTCTCATTCGTGATCTTGGTGGAGTAAGAATTTATAAAGAGAAATTGGCGGAGTTGCTAGACCTCTCAGTTATGAAAGAAGCAGCATTATTTACAGAGGATATGAGTGAAGTATATAACAAGTTTATTCATTCTGTTTTGCAAAATCATTTTGGTGATTTGTTATTTACATTAGCTAGAACAGTTGATGATATACAAGAAAAAGAGTTATGGAGAATTGTTGCAGCTGTTGTGAAAGATTTTATGGTAGGTGCAACAGAAGAGCAAAAAGCAGCTATATTTGCACCTTTTATTGAGACAAAGGCATTATTTTCGATGAGAATATATGATCAAGCGAAATCGTATTTATATACAAACTTTGCTAATCCGCTTTGTATGTAGGAGGAATAAAAAAATGCTACCCATCATGAAAATAAACCTTTCAAAATTAAAGCGTAATGCCATTATGATAAAACGATTATGTGAGCGTACAAATATTATGTGTTTTCCGGTTACAAAAGGGGTTGGTGCTGCAACAGAAGTAATCGGAATTTTGAAAGACGCTGGCTTTACAAAATTTGCAGATTCAAGATTACAGCATCTTCAAAAAATCCGTTCTATGATGGGAAACAGCGTGGAACTTCTTTTAATTCGTACACCAGCTTTATCAGAAGTAGAGGAGACGGTTCTAACCGCTGATATAAGTTTGAATTCTGAGTTATGCGTGATTGAGGCATTAGGAAGAGCTGCGATGCAATACGGAAAAATACATCGAGTTATTTTAATGGTAGATTTAGGAGATCTTCGCGAAGGCATGCTACCTGAGCAAATGGTGGAGGTTGCCCAAAGAGTGGTTCGGATGCAGGGGATAGAGCTTGCTGGTATTGGAGCTAATTTTACTTGCTTTAGCGGTGTAATTCCAACCGAATCTTCTATGCGAGAGCTAACGCAATTGACTGAGTTAGTAGAAAGAAAAATCGAGAAGCCACTTTCAATGATTTCGGGAGGGAATTCTAGTTCGTTACCTCTTATTTTACAGAAAAAAGAAACAGGGCGTGTCAATTCTCTTCGGATTGGTGAGGCTATTTTTCTTGGGAAAGAAACAGCGTATGGAAAGAATATTCCATTTATGTACCAAGATATATTTTCGATTGAAGCTGAGATTATTGAGATTAAAAGAAAATCCTCGATGCCCAGAGGTGTGATTGGCAAAAATGCTTTCGGTCAAGTTCCATGTTTTGAAGAAAAAGGAGAACGATTGCGGGCGATTGTTGCGATTGGAAGACAAGATCTTGATATTAGTGGTTTATATCCACTCGATGAAAATATCGAAATTCTTGGCGGGAGTAGCGATCATTTAATCGTTGATATAACAGATAGTACGATATACCGCGTAGGCGACACAATTACGTTTCTTCCAACATACAGCGGGATGCAAAGCGGTATGATATCTTCGCTTGTACAAAAACAATATGTATTGGATGATGTCTTACAAAAGGCACTTAACTTATAAAATGAAGTTATAGACAATTTTTAAAATTATGTTATTATATTAACTGGGAATAATTATCATTATTAATGTGTTGGGGGACTACATAATGAAAAGTCAGAAACTTGGTATTGCTGCATTAGCATTTTCATTAGCTGTTGGGGCTCTTTCAGGCTGTGGAGCGGAGTCAAAAGAGACAGTGAAGAAAGAAGATAAAGCTGAAGCGACGAAACAAACTGGGGTAGTAAAAATTAAGCACGAGTGGGGAGAAACAGAGTTAAAAGAAACACCAAAACGAGTGGTAACACTGGATTTCTCATTTATTGATACATTAACAGCTTTAGGAGTTACACCCGTTGCAAATGCTGGGATAGGGAAAACGAAAATTCCAGAATATTTACAGGATAAAGTGAAAAAAGTAACGGATGTAGGGGAGCGGAAAGCTCCAAATTTAGAAGTAATTCAATCTGCAACACCGGATTTAATTATTGCAAGTAAGGATCGCCATAATATGGTTAAGAAAGAATTACAAGATATTGCATCAACGATTGCGTTAGACGATAACAGCTACCAAGAAGTATTAGAAAATGTCGATACAATTGCGAAAGCTGTTGGTAAAGAAGATAAGGCAAAAGAGATAAAGAAAAAATTAGCAGATAAGATTGCAAAAACAAAAGAACAAGTAAAAGGTGAACCAACTGCAGTTGTAATTGGTGCATTTGATGGTGAATTTTCTGTTTGGATTAAAGATTCCTTTATTGGAACATTAATGACAGATATTGGTGTGAAATATGCATTTGAAGGTAAAAAAGAAAAAACAGAAGGCAAGGCAGAAATTGCAAAAATCACGATGGAACGCTTAAATGAAATTAATCCAGATTACATATTCTTATACGGTGAAAAAGTTGAGAAATTTAAAGAAAATCCACTGTATAACAATTTAAAGGCAGTAAAAGAAAAACATGTGATTGATGTGGATCGTAACCTATGGGCACGTGGTCGTGGACCAATTGCAGCATCCAAAATTTTAGATGAAGCAATTCCAGCTTTTTCTGGTCAGTCAGCTAAGTAGGGAGTGGGCGACTTTGCACAAGGAACAAATAGGAAGCAAACGGGAAATATACCCGTATGCTTCTTCTGTGTTTAAATTTATTTTGTTCTTTCTACTATTGATAGTGATTGCTAGTATTTCTATTTTATTTCGTGTGAAGGGTCTTACACTATCTAACTTATATGAAGTATTTTCAGCGGATACGAAAAATTTAATTTATTATACAGTTTGGAATGTACGTGTGCCACGTGTTTTACTAGCGATTTTGATTGGTGCCGCGCTAGCAGTTGCGGGATGCTTATTACAAGGAATTACACGCAATCCGTTGTCAGATCCAGAAATTATGGGGGTAAACCAAGGTGCTTCTTGTTTTGTAGTTTTAGCTCTTTTAATTTTTGGTGATAAGGATGCGAGTTTTGTTATTTTAATAGCAGCTTTTCTTGGTGCTGCAGTTGGTAGCAGTGTCATTTATTCATTGGCGTTTCGCGGGGAGTATACACCGTCACGGCTTGTATTAGCCGGAATTGCGGTTAGTTTCTTTCTTGGCTCTGTAACAACAGGATCTATTTTACTATATGAAACACAACTAAATGAAATTTTATACTGGATGGCTGGTAAACTATCTGGGGCAAATTGGCTTGATATAAAGTTAATAATGATAACAGCAGGTCCAGTTATCATTATGACTTTTTTACTAGCAAATCAGTTAAATATTCTCTCTCTGGGTGAAGAAACAGCACGGGGATTAGGTATCAATGTCCTTCGTATACGCCGCATCTTTGCACTTATAATTGTTCTATTAGTTGGAAGTGGGGTTGCAGTGGCAGGACCAATTGGATTTGTAGGTTTGATGGTTCCGCATATTGCAAGGAAAATCGTCGGTGAAGATTATCGAATCATTATACCATTTTCAGCATTACTTGGAGCGAACTTACTTGTCTTTGCTGATTTTGTAGCACAAAGGGTTGCCTATCCAGCAGATACACCTGTGGGCGTCATTACTGCATTGCTTGGCACACCATTCTTTGTTTACTTAATGAGAAGAAAGAGGGGTGCTGTACGATGAGGAAATTTGGGCGCTTCACAATAATTATGATAGTAGGAGTTATATTATTACTTATCCTTGCAGTGCTTAGCTTAAGATTAGGTGCAGTTCCAACACCGCTTTCGCAAATCGTGGAAGAAATAACAACAGGGAAAGGAGTCGTTTTAAAATATCGTGTGCCGCGTCTGGTAATCGCGGCATTAGTAGGTATTAATATGGCACTATCAGGATCTATTTTACAAAGCATTACGAGAAATCCGCTTGCTGCTCCTGATATTATTGGGATTTCTGCTGGAGGAGGACTTGTTGCTGTTATAATGCTTTTAATGTTCCCAAGTGCCCCGCCGATGATGCTTCCTGTTGCAGCGTTTTTGGGTGCATTGCTCGCAAGTATACTTGTTTATATGTTATCGTACCAAAAAAGCGGGTTAAAACCAGAACGTCTTGCGTTATGCGGAGTCGCAATATCTGCTGGCTTACAGGCTTTAATTACATTTATTATTGTAAAGTTTGCGCTCGACTCCTCACAAGCACTTGTTTGGTTAAAAGGAAGTTTATATGCACGGTCTATGCAACACGTTGAAATGTTATGGCCATGGACTGTTGTTGGAGCGGTAATTGTCTTTTTAAGTTATAAACAAATTAATCTTCTTTTATTAAATGAAGAAACAGTAAAAGGGCTTGGTATGCGTTTAAATATTGTACGTTTGATTTTAATGGGTACAGCGGTTGGGTTAGCGGCTAGTTCCGTGGCTGTTGCAGGAACAATTGGTTTTGTCGGTCTTGTTATTCCCCATGCAGCACGTTTGTTAGTTGGTTCAGATAGTAGAGTATTTCTACCAGTTTCTGCTTTGCTTGGTGCATTACTTGTAGTTGGTGCAGATATGGTTGGTAGAATTATTATTCCACCAATTGAAATACCAGCTGGAATCATTACAGCTCTAATTGGGGCACCTTATTTTATTTACTTAATTGTTAAGAGAAAAGCAGCATAAAATAAATGATATATAATAAGGAGTGAACAAGATGACGAGTTTATATACAGAGCATCTTGAACTTACCTACGGAGAGAATACGATTATTCATAACTTAGAATTGCATATTCCAAATGGGAAGATTACAGCTCTAGTAGGGAGAAATGGTTGCGGGAAATCGACAATTTTAAAATCATTAGCACGTCTTCTTCAACCAACAAAAGGGAATGTTTATTTAGATGGTAAGGCAATTCAAACAATGCCAACGAAAGAAGTAGCGAAAAAACTAGCAATTTTACCTCAATCTCCGACAGCACCTGAAGGACTTACAGTTGAAGGGCTTGTGTGGCATGGTCGTTATCCACATCAACGTTTACTTGGAAAACGGAGTGACCAAGACTATGATATGGTTAATTGGGCGCTACGAGTAACGAGTATGACGGAGTTTAAATCTCGTACATTAGATGAACTATCCGGTGGACAAAGACAGCGCGTTTGGATTGCGATGGCACTTGCTCAAGATACAGAATTGTTGCTATTAGATGAGCCAACAACATATTTAGATATGGCACATCAGCTTGAAGTGCTTGAACTGTTAAAGAAGTTAAATGAAGAAGAGAATCGGACAGTCATTATGGTTGTACATGACTTAAACCATGCGGCAAAATATGCACATCATCTTGTTGCTATAAAAGATGGGAATAAAGCAATGGAAGGTGCACCGAAAGAAATTTTAAATGATGAATTGTTCGAAAATGTATTTGGTGTAAAAGCTCGTGTTACATACGATGAAATTGCTAAAACATATATGTGTACACCGTACGCGTTAATGAAAGAAGAAAAAGAAGTACACAATCAACAAATGGATTGTGAAGTTGGATAAAAAAGAAACTGTTGAACGATTTTGAACTGTACCCCGAATCGTGGACACTTAAAAAAAGTCCATGCTTCGGGGTTTTTTATGAAATAGATATTGAATTGAAATAACTTATATCGTTGAACGATTCGAGTGACTCTTTACTGAAGTCCTTTCATGAAGCTTTGAATTTTTGTTGATAGCATAAATAAAGTGATACTTACTATAATGGATATAGCTCCAATTACTCCAAAGTAAATGATTTCTGTTGCGGGATTATACAGTTTTACAACTTGTGCATTTATGGCTTGTGCGGATGCGGTAGATAGAAACCATAAACTGATTGTTTGTGCTGAAAAAGCAGCTGGAGCTAATTTTGTTGTTATTGATAATCCAGCAGGCGATAAACAAACTTCCCCAATTACGATTAACAAAAAGCTAAGAACTAGCCATATAGGGCTTGCTAGAGATTCTGTACCGTTAATAAAGGCGGGGATCATCATGATTAAAAATGACAATCCAGCAAAAAGTAATCCAATCGCGAATTTTTTAGGAGTGGAAGGTTGTTTTGTATTCAGTTTTACCCAAATCCACGCGAATATTGGTGCTAGTATTACTATAAATATAGGACTTAATGATTGGAACCATGCAGGTTGTATTTTAAATCCAGCGAATTGTAACTGAGTTCGTTGATCTGCATATGTTGCTAAAATAATTGCACCTTGTTCTTGTATCGCCCAAAATATTGCAGCTGAAATAAATAGGGGTATATAATCCAGCAGGCGAGAACGTTCAACTTTAGTGGTTTTTGGACTGCGATACATATAAATAAAGTAACAAGTAGGAATAATAATTCCTAAGATACTAATAAAAAAAGTAAAACGATTAATAGTTAATATACCCGTTGGTATTGTAATAGCACATAAAAGTATGATTACAATGATACTGATGCTAAAGTGTTTAATGGTTTTTTTTCTTTCAATATCCGTTAAAGGGTTTGGTACTTGAGTGCCGGCTACTCCAAGAGTCTTTTTTTTCGTAAAAACAAATAGTACTAAACCTATTACCATACCAATAGCTGCGACTCCAAAACCAAGATGGAAGTTATATTGTTGCCCTAATGTACCGACAACTAAAGGAGCTACAAGAGCACCTAAATTAATGCCCATATAGAAAATACTAAAACCAGAGTCTCGGCGTGTGTCTGATTCATGATATAAATTTCCAACAATGTTAGAGATATTTGGTTTTAATAATCCAGTCCCAAGTATTAAAAATACCATAGAAATAAATAAAGTAATGATACTACCCGGCAATGTTAGAATAAGGTGGCCAATCATAATTAAAACTCCACCCCAAAAGACTGTTTTACTTGAACCGAGTAAACGATCAGAGACCCAGCCGCCGATAACACTGGACATGTATAATAGAGAGCCGTAAATTGCCATGATTGAAGTGGCAGTAGCTTGATCAAGTCCTAATCCACCTTTTGCGATGGAATAATACATATAGTAAAGTAAAATAGCTCTCATTCCATAATAAGAAAATCTTTCCCAAAACTCGGTGAAAAATAAAGTGAATAAACCTTTAGGGTGACCAAAAAAACCTTGTTGAGGGATACTCTCCATCATTGTTTGTTTTTCTTTCATATCCATACCGCTTTCTCCTTCATATATTTATATATTATTTTAGTATAACGTAAATGTTTAGGATTGAAAGTAGAATATTTAAAAGTATCTTGTTTAAATTTATGGGAGTATTGGTCTTTTGTATTCAATCTGTATGTTATAAGTGATAAAGACTTGTATTATTATCTAACTAAAATAAACTAGATGTTAAAAACATCTAGTTTATTTAGATTAACTCTTACTGCTTGCAGCTAGTGCTTTTGAAAAGGCAATATGGTGAAGAGGGTAGATAATATTTAAGGGGAACAATATAGTAGGATAAAGTAGATTATACAAGGGATACTCCTTTGAACCTTGTGATTAGTACAACGCGTACAATTGTTAAGACTTCAGTTCATAATCAAGAGCTTCCTAAAAAGTTATTCATATTGCAAATCTTCCAAATAAAATTAAGCAGTTAGAAAGTGTATATGTAAAGAAACAATTATCAGCAAAGAAGTTAGGTGAGCGATCAATTGCCCATAAAATCTCGATTAGTGAGGGGGAATAATCAGTGGAATAGGAAGAAAACCACTTCCTAAGTATTGGAAGTGGTTTTTGCTTTCTTGTAGAAATAGATTACTAGCAAAATACCTATGACGATACTAATGATAATCGTTAGTGTAATATACATTGGGTCTTTATTTATTTCGCTTGGGATAACCTGCTCTAGGATCGGCCCAATACACATCGTGAATGCTACCCAAATTACTAACCATGATTTTGTATACAGTGCAAACAAAATAAAAATAAGAACACATACGCCAGCGATGATATAATTTTGCATAGTAGTTGCTACAAAGTAATCTGTATCAAGTCGTCCATCTAACCAAAAATAAAAGCCAACCCATCCGCCGATGGCCATGAAATGAGCGAATACTAAAAGAAGAACTGAGTTTTTGGTAGATGGGTATACTTTTGGAAGTCCTTTAAATAGCGTAAATGCAAATATAGCAAGGGCCAAGAATAAAGGTAATGATCCAAATAACAATATGTTTTGTGAAATCTTGAACTGCCCTCTTACTGCTGGAGCAAAGCACATATAAGCAAGAATAACTAAAACCGCTGCAGGAATTATTACGAGCAATCCTTCCTTGTCTACAGGTAGTTCTTTCCCAATATTCTTCATGTGCTGTTTACGACTTTTTCCAATAATATGATCAACATTCTGGCCTCTTTGTTCAGCTTCTGTTAAATGAACTTCTAGTTCGTCTACTATTGTATTTATATCTTCATCTTTTTTTCCGTGTTGCAGTAAGTACATTCTGAGTTCAATTAAAAATTGTTCAGACTTTGTTGATAACATTCTATTCGCCCCCTTTATTAATCACTTTTTCAACAGATAGCTTTAAATCAGTCCAGCGCTCTTTGAAGTTGTTTAATTCTTTCTCCCCTAATTCTGATAGCTGATAGTACTTCCGCTTAGGGCCAGCAGTTGATTCCCTTAATACGCTCGTAACCAATCCTTCTTTTTGCATACGTAATAGTAATGGATAGATCGTGCCCTCACTAAAAGAGTGAAAACCATAGCTATGTAATTTCTCTGTTAATTCGTAACCGTATATTTCACCTTCTTGAATAATGGCTAAAATACAACCATCCAAAATTCCTTTTAGCATTTGCGTTGAGTCAGCCATTTTAGCCCTCCTGTTCGTATATCTTTATATATATCTTGTAATACAAGGTATATAATTGTGAGGATACCTTGCAATGCAAGTGTTGTAATAAAGGTAACATAAAATTAACTTGTAATGCAAGGTATGTGAATTTAATTTCAATGGTATTTCTCAATGTGCATATAAGTATGCTTTACAGGATTATGTACTTATTTTAGGAGTGATGATTATCAATTGATAATTTATGAATATTAAATAAAATTAATTCATACGATAAGACTTGCTTATACGAGGAAGAAACTACGATTTAACGCTTCTGCAATTTATATAGCAGGATAATTTTGCTATAATATATGAGCATGACATATACGTAGAGGAGTCCGAGAAAATGCGATCATTTAATGTCGATGACTTTATTTCCAGTGTTTTACAATGGATATTAAATACAGCTCTAATCATATTATCCATTGTTCTATCTATCTTTTTAATTAATGAAACAATTACATTTATACAATACATATTTTCCGCAAAAAAATACACATCCTATAAATTAGTTGAAAGTATTATTGTTTACTTTTTATACTTTGAATTTATTGCATTAATTATTAAATATTTTAAATCGAATTATCATTTTCCATTACGTTATTTTATTTACATAGGAATTACAGCTCTAATTCGATTAATTATTGTTTCTCATGAAGAGCCATTTGAAACATTATTATATGCAGGATCTATTCTCATTTTAGTGATTGCTTTATATATATCTAATATGAGGGATTTGAAGAAACATTAAATATGATTTTGATGCAAAGCTATATCGTATATGAAACCACTTTTGCATGAATTACATAAGGCATACTAAAAAGTAGTGCAGACCAAGGTATTGGTTCGCACTACTTTTTTCATTCTAGTGATGAAAAGAGACAAAACGTATGTTTACTTCCTCCTTGACCTTCAAGTTACTTGAAGGATTAGAATGTGAGTAGAGAGTTGTAAGGGAGCGTTTTGAAATGAAAAATGTTGAGAAATTAAATGAAGAATGGAGATTGAAAAAATGAGTCAAGAACCTAAACTGCGCCCATTAGAACGAGAAGATTTGAAATTTGTTCATGAACTTAACAACAATGCACATATTATGTCTTATTGGTTTGAAGAACCTTATGAAGCTTTTGTGGAGTTGCAGGATCTATATGATAAGCACATTCATGATCAAAGTGAACGTCGATTTATAGTAGAAAAAGATAATAATATGATTGGATTAGTTGAATTAGTGGAGATTGATTACATTCATCGAAGAACAGAATTTCAAATTATCATTGATCCAAAGTATCAAGGGTATGGTTATGCAGCGTGCGCAACCCGCTTAGCGATGAATTACGCCTTTTCAGTATTAAATATGCACAAACTTTATTTAGTAGTGGATAAAGAAAATGAAAAAGCTACGCATATTTACAAAAAAGTCGGCTTTACGATTGAAGGTGAGTTACAAGATGAATTTTTTGTTGATGGTAACTACCATAATGCAATCAGAATGTGTATTTTCCAGCATCAATATTTAGAAATGAAATCATAAGTTTTAATGTATGATGAAAAATAAATATTTATCCCGCATTAACGGACAGTAACACTCCCACCTCAAAATTCAGCGAAAGCAAAGAAGTTAGGTGGGAGATGAATTGTCCGTAAAAGCCCGATTGGTGAGGGCTAATAATCAGTAGGAGATGGAGAAAACCCCCACTGATTAAAGTTTTACTTTATTAGCTTCTACACCAATATTTTTAGTGGTATTATTGCAATATTGTTTGTGGCTATCATTTCGATGTTCAAAAAAGGGAAACTTAATTAATTCAATTGATGTACCGTTTTAAATATATAAAAGGAAGCATAACTTAGGGTTATGCTTCTTTTTTGATTGTCCAAGGGTATGCTTCATCGTTAGTAATAAACAAAGAAGTCCCAATCTTTATAAAAAGATGGGCTTTTTTGTCTAATCATACATCCAATTATAAGTTTTTGATAGTAGAAGGCTAATATCAACAAGAAAGTAATGATAAAGCTTTGAATGGATTAAATTTCCGTACATCAGACATAATAATGCTTAAGAAATTCCAATTAGGGTGAGAAATCGCAGTGTCAACTGCGGATATTGGGTGATTAAAATGTGGAAAATGCTTGTTTCTTATCTTCCAGATTGGAAAGTGTTTGTGCAAACCTTTATAGTATTTTTCGTTCCTTATGTGACCTCAAGAGTTTTTAGTTGGATCCGTACATTAGAGAAAGAGTGATGAGGATGAAAGAGAAGGAATCAAAGATGAGGCAACAAACCGATACATATCAGGATAAGCCTTTTCAAAACGTAACAGATTATTTTACAGGCGATTTTACCTTGGATCTAGAGCTTGTAAAAAAAGAAGTTAGTTATAACTCGGATGCCCACTTTCGAGAGTTTAACATAGGGGGGACAAATATTCGAGCGGCGCTTGTTTTTGTGGAAGGACTGTCAGATAAGGATCTCATTAATATGCATATTTTGAAGTCATTGATGTTTAATTTTTATGAAGAATATAAGAGTGCACCATCTTATGTGGAAGGTACCATTTCAAAAGAGTTTATTAAGAATCGCGTCCTTTCTATTAGTGAGGTAGAAGAAGTCTATTCTATAAAAGAGTTGATGGCAAAAGTGTTGATAGGTTCAACGGCACTTTTAGTTGATGGATTAGCAGGTGTATTAATTCTTGGTACAAAAAAAGGAAAAACACGCAATGTTGAAGAGCCGATATCAGAGGGATCAGTTAGAGGTCCACGGGTAGGTTTCACAGAAGTTTTGTCTGATAATACCGCTCTTTTACGGCTACATGGCGAAAACGAGGGATTGTCATTAACAAAATTTCATGTAGGAGAGCGGGCAAAAAAAGAGTTGGTTATTGCCTATATGAAAGAGATTGCTGATTCGGAATTGGTAGAAGAGGTTAAGAAAAGAATTCAGAAAATCAATATTGATAATGTGCCAGAATCAGGATATGTGGAGCAGCTTATCGAAGATAATTACCTCAGCCCGTTTCCACAAGCACAGAGTACGGAGCGCCCTGATCGCGTCATCGCAGCGTTGATGGAAGGGCGTGTTGCGATTTTATTGGATGGAACACCTTTTGCCCTGATTGTTCCAGTTACATTTAGCATGCTGATGCAATCGCCCGAAGATTATTATGAACGTTGGATTCCAGGCACGTTTATCCGTTTATTGCGTTTTGGAGCAGCTATTATTTCTCTTTTTGCACCTGCTTTGTACATTTCCTTTATCTCATTTCATCCTGGATTAATTCCGACCAAGTTGGCTATTTCAATTCTTGGGGGACGGGAAGGAGTTCCGTTTCCTGCAATTATAGAAGCATTATTTATGGAAATAGCCATCGAAATTTTGCGGGAAGCAGGGCTACGCCTGCCTAAGCCGATTGGTTCAGCGATGGGAATTGTCGGCGGATTAATCATTGGACAGGCTGCCGTAGAAGCGGGAATTATTAGTCCAATTATGGTAATTGTAGTAGCGGCCACTGCTATTTCTTCCTTTGCGCTCGCTCATTATAGTGCGGCAATTCCACTACGGATCCTTCGCTTTGTAGCCATGTTTTGCGCTGCCATATTTGGACTATACGGAGTCATTCTGTTTTTTCTCGTTCTATGCAGTCATATAGCGAGATTGAAGAGTTTCGGCGTACCCTATGCCAGTCCAGCTGTTGTTTATCATGTAAGTGATTGGAAAGATTTCGTGATTCGCATGCCACTTCAGATGATGAAACGTCGTCCCAAAATGATGAATATGAAAGATTCGATACGAAAAGGAAGTGAAGAGGGATGATTACCAACTCTAAAGATCGAATTCCGACTTCGCAAGCGGCTGTCATTCTTATCAATTATATACTCGCAGTAGGAATTCTCACCTTGCCCAGAACAGCTGCTGAGAAAGTAAACACACCAGATGTTTGGATAACCGTTATTTTAGGCGGATTAATTGCGATGGTTGCAGGGATAATCATGGTCAAATTAAGTCAACAATTTCCTGGAAAAACATTTTATCAATATAATCAAGAAATTGTAGGGAAATGGGTAGGAGCGATACTTAGTCTATTTATTGTAGGTTACTTTTTTATGCTTTCTTCATTTGAAGTCAAAACGCTGGAAGGAATAACAAGTTTCTTTTTACTGGAAGGAACACCTGGATGGGCTATTATCATGCCATTTATGTGGGTGAGTCTCTATTTAAACCTAGGCGGAATAAACTCAATAGCACGTTTATTTGAAATTATATTTCCAATTACAGTCTTTATTTTCTTGTTCACTTCCTTTATGAGCATTGGAATATTTGAGATAGACAATCTTCGTCCTGTATTAGGGTTAGGGATTATCCCCGTACTAAAAGGCTTAAAAACAACAACGTTTGCATATTCAGGTGCCGAAATCATGTTGCTCCTTTTGGCATTTATGAAACAACCACGCCAAGCTGTAAAAGTCGTTCTAATTGGAACTGCTATTCCCTTAATTTTTTATGTCATTACAGTTGTGATGGTTATAGGAACGTTTTCTGTCGATGGGGTATTAATGAGAACATGGCCTACGATCGATCTTATGCGAAGTTTTGAACTCCCTGGTTTGATATTTGAGCGATTTGAGTCTTTATTACTTGTGATATGGATTATGCAAATCTTCGCAACTTATACAATTTGCTATTATGCTGCTGCTTTGGGACTGGCACAGCTCTTTAATAAAAATATTCATTCCTTTTTGTATGGGCTACTCCCGGTTATTTATATCGTTTCTCAAATTCCGAAAAACATTAATGATCTATTTAAATTGGGGGATGTGATTGGTAATGCGGCGATGATATTATTTGGTATCCTACCACTGCTTCTCCTTGTAATTTCAAGATGGAGGAAGAGAAAGAATGAACCGAAGTGTGAATAATGTACGACTTCTTTTGGCTTTATCATCAGTTCTTTTGCTGTTGGCTCTTACAGGGTGTTGGAGCAGTCGTGAAATTGAAGAGCAGGGGTTCGCGGTAGGGCTGGCATTTGATAAAGGGAAGGAGACGAAAGTTGAGAAAGAGATAGAAGAACATGGAGGAGGTTATCGAAAAAGGAATCTTATAACATCGACCTATCAGTTTGTTAAACCAGAATTATCAGGTAAAGGAAAGGATGGAGGGGGACAACAAAAAGCCTACACGAATATTTCTGAAACCGGAGATTCTCTTCACCAATCGATTCGTGAAGTCGCATTAAGAAGGCAGCGTCCTATAATCTTCCATCACACGAAAGTGATTGTTGTTAGTGAAAGTCTTGCACGAATGTATAGTTTGAAGCAGTTACTGGATATTTATATCCGTGATAATGAGATGAGACCAAGTTGCCTCGTGTTAATTAGTAAGGGACGAGCTAGCGAGACATTGAAATCGAGGGAAGCAGGAGAAATTCCAGCGTTCATTTTGCTTGGAATTGGGGATAATCAATATAGATCATCACGGATTTTACCTCCCGTGCCGCTTGCTAAATTACCAGGAAAGATAAAATCAGGGGCTAGTTTTCTTTTGCCAAATGTGATTTCGGTAAATGGAGAAGTGAAATTTGCGGGAGCTGCCGTAATCAAAGGAAAGACAAAAAAGCTGCGTGGTTTTTTGAATGAAAATGAATTGGAAGGCTTAACATGGATAACTGGGAAAGGGAAAAGCGGTTTGGTGAAAAGTTTTGATGAAAAGACAAGAAAACCCATCCTGTATGAAGTGAAATCTATGAAAAGTAAAATCCAATCCCACGTTAAAGGAAATAACATCTCTTTTGATGTGAACATCCAATCAGAGGGACGGCTATCTGAAAACTGGGTCGCTTCAGGAGAACCTTTTGAAAATAAATTTCTAAGAAGTGTAGAAAAATCTGCGGAACAAGAAGTGAATCGATCGGTGAAGCGGACATTAAAAAAGATTCAAAAGGAATATCAGGCCGATGTCGCTGGCTTCGGTAACAGATTAAAAATTGAGTATCCAAAAGTATGGAAAAAAGTCGAAAAAGATTGGGATAAAACATTTAGTAAGGTTCCAATCAAATATAGCGTAAAGTTAACTATTGAGGACTATGGTACGGAAGGGACTTAGAAGTGAGATTCTTTATCCCGCATTAACGGACAGTAACACTCCCACTTCAAAATTCAGTGAAAGCAAAGAAGTTAGGTGGGAGATGAACTGTCCGTAAAAGCCCGATTGGTGAGGGCTAATAATCAGTGGAGGATGGAGAAAACCCCCACTGATTAAAGTTTCACTTTATTGCATGACATAGTATGAGATAAATGAAAAAATGTTGGTGGAATAGTGAGTGACCTTCCGCCAACATTTTTTTGTTTATAATTTCCTGTATGTTTTTACAGTACGAACACAATCTAATATAAGGTATAAAAATGAAAATTTTATTTCTAAATGAAAGCTGGAAAATGGAGGAGCACGAATGAAACATATTGTTGCTTTATTAATTAAATATACTGCAAGTAGTGCTGTATTACTCATGATATTAAGTATTTTTCAAGGTGTTTCTATTCCTAGGGCTTTGTTTATTTCGTTAGTAATTACAGGAGTAGCCTATCTAATTGGAGATTTGTTTATTTTGCCTAAGTATGGAAATACGGTTGCTACAATTGTTGACTTTGGCTTAAGTTTTTTAGGAATTTGGGTATTAACTTATTTTCTTACAAATGTTAATGTGCCTCGTGGCATTACAGCAGCTTCATTTTGGTCGGCTCTTCTTATTGGTGTAGTAGAAATACTCTTTCATATTTATATGAAGAGATTGGTTTTACAGGAAGATAATCATTTACGAGTGTCATCTAATGCGTATCATAGGAGATATGCTACGGAGTTTTCAGAGGAGTATATTGATCACTCTAAAATAGAAAAAGAGCGCTTATCTAGGAAGATGGAAGACCAAAATAATAAATTGAAATAGGAAAATAGATGTTGTGAGAAGTAATTTGATTGAATGCCTCTAATCTTGTGACAAGCCGTTCAGCTATTAATTTGCTACAAGACTTTCCATGTTCATTTTGATAATTCAAATCCCCAATTTGCGTATTATGAAGTTGATTAAATACTGATCCGATTTGATAAGCAGAAATAGGGGAGGAATCAGCTGCTATATAATCTGAAATTAAGAAATCAAGTTCTGTAGAGAGATGTATGTTGTGAACTGCAGGTACAGGAATATCTTTTGAAGAGAAAAATTTAGAAAGCTTAGCTTCTTTTTGCAAAGAAACGCGGCTACTGAACGTTCCGTCATTTATGTTGTTTATTTCACGCTCCCAAGGTACGCGGAAAGCTAAAGGACCTTTCTTGGAATCTCCTCGAAATACAACGTTTTGTACACCGTTTCCTATGACTTCTAGCTGTTTTACGGCTAAGTCTGGATACTCGCTAGTTAATATAGTGTGTAGCTTTTCTTTTAATTTTTCTGCTTTAGTTTGCGTAGGAATCATTTTATAGCCTCCTCAATTGCGAAAAAAATTTTGATTATTCTTATAATTACACGTTATCATATACGATCTTTTGAGTAACGGAATATAAAGTGAAACTTTAATCAGTGGGGGCTTCATCCCACCTGTTTTAAAAAGGAAAAATAAAACCAATTGCTTTTCTCCTCATTATCTGCCAAGCTTAAGGAGATAAAGTGAAACTTCCATTAGTGGGGGTCTTACTGCCCGTTAATGCGGGACAAAATACTTCAGAGAAAGAAATGTATAGGTGAAGAATATGATTGAAATCAAGACTTCCGCACTTAGCGATGGAGAATTTAATAGAGGAGTATTCGCAAAGCGTGATATAAAAAAGGGCGAACTTCTACACGAAGCACCCGTTATCTCTTATCCGAATGAACAGCATGAGTTTATAGAGAAAACATTACTTGCTGACTACGCATTTGAGTATGGAGTGAATCATACGGCAATTCTTTTAGGTTACGGTATGTTATTTAATCATTCTTATACGCCGAATGCGACGTATGAGATCGTTTTTGAGAATCACACGTTTAAATTCTTTGCTTACAAGGATATAAAAGCAGGAGAAGAAATTCTGATCAACTATAATGGTGATGTTGATGATGATGAATTATTATGGTTTGATAGGGAAAAAGAAGAAAACGATAAATAATTAAGTGTAAAAAGAGCACATTCGATTGGATGTGCTCTTTTGTATGGAACAAAAATAAATTTTTGAAACCAAACTGCCCTTCTATCTATCTAATAAATGAAAGGAGGGGATACGATGGATGAAATAAAATTAGTCAAAAAGGCAAGAAAAGGTGACGATGCAGCTTTCGAACAGCTTATTAGTTTATATCAAGATCAATTGTATCGGACTGCTTATCTGTATGTACAGAATAAAGAAGATGCACTAGATATTGTACAAGAAACAGTTTATAAAGCGTATTTATCCATAGAGCAATTAAAGAAACCGAACTATTTTTTGACATGGTTGACACGTATTCTTATACACAATGCCTATCAGCTATTAAGTGAAAAGAAAAAAGTGAAGAAGATAGAGGACGGAAGAGAAGCGGATACATATGGCGAGATGCCAAATAAATTACATCAAATTGAACAAAATATCGACTTACAAGAAGCAATTCAAAAATTGGATGAAAATTATCAAACAGTAATCATTTTATATTATTATCATGATCTTTCAATCAATAAAATTGCTTGGCAAATGAATATACCAGAGGGAACAGTAAAGACATATTTGCACCGGGCAAGAAAAGCGTTAAAAAATTTATTAGGGGGGAGTGAAGAGAATTGGATAAGCAGTGGTTTAATGACGAGGTAAATAAAATTGATGTTCCAAAAAAAGAATTAAATTTGACTATACAAAAAGGGATTGCTAGAGCGAAGGCGGAAAAACCTGTTAAAAGAACATATAAGAAAAGAAGAATCGCTTTGTTAACTGCCGCTTCAATCTGTATAGGTGTATTAGGCTCTGGATTTGTGTTTCCACAAATGAGCCGTGTCTTGGCGGAAGTTCCGATTATCGGGAAAATTTATTCGCATTTTCATGATACAATTGGTCAAAATCTGTCGGCAAGTAAGCTTGTAACAGAGTTAAATCAGCAGGCGGTGAGCAATGGGATTAGCGTAACAATGAATAGTGTTTATTATGATGGTGGTAGAATTGGCGTTACGTTTAAAGTAGATAATCCAGATCAAGTAGTGATAAAAAATAATCCTGGTAGTGGTTTTTATTATAACTTTAAACTTGTTGATGGAAGCCAAAAGTGGGGGAGGGCAGCTTCATTTGATGGCAAAATAACAAAAGACGGTTGGTTCGGAAATATTCATATTAATTATCCAGAAAAAGAGCTTCCCCAAAATACTACATTACCAATTACCATTACGTCTATCGGAGACACAAAAGGGATTTGGAAATTTGATATTCCAGTAAAGCAACTAGAAAATAAAATAATTCATCCGCAGCAATCAGTGAGCAGTGAAGATAAAGAACATACATTTAACTTTGAAAAGATTACAGTGGGAAAAGGATCCGTTGCTATCGACTATAAAGCAATGTATCCACTTGCCGGAGAAAATGATTTAGCAAGAATTGGAAAGGTAACTGATGATAAGGGGAATGAAATTGATTTTAAAACGTCGGGTATTGAATTTGGAAGAGAAAAGGTTGGAAATCAGATAGAATCTGATGAACGATCTATTTTCGGGAAAATTCCAGAGGGAGCGGAATTTATTACGCTACATCCGAATGTGAGATTATCTGAAAAGCCGTCTATTCAGGCTTTAAATCAAAAGGCACCATTTGAAATACAAAGCACTCGTAGTGATTTAAAGATTGTCGTGAATAAAATTCAACATAAAAAACAGCGATTAATCGTACAGTATACACTTCAAAATGCCGATACAAAACATAAATCTATGGATGAATTGATAAATTGTGGGGAAGTTATGAATTTAATGGATTCTTCATATGTAGATAAGGAATTTGCACCAATTGGTCATGTTGTAAAGGGCAGTGATGTGAAGGTATTGAATAAGGAGAAGTTACAATTCCAGGCAACGTTTCAGCTAGATGGCGAATATGGTGTGAAGAATTTTAGTTTAAAGAATTATGTATTAGAAGTGGAGATGTCACCATATCATCCTGAAAAACCATTATCGCCAGTCAAAATTCAATTAAAATAATCGAAAAAAGGATGCCCTTAACATATAAGGAGGCATCCTTTTATATTACAAGAGCCTTACAGTTTTGTAATGTCTATTTTTGATATGACAAAATATAGACATTTTTATCAGTTTGAAAAGTTCCATCTTTAAACATATTTTTTCACATTGACATGCGATATAATAGAGTTTTGTAAAGGAAGAGATTAGATTTTAAATTTTTCTATCTTAAACTTGATTATACCGGAAAATTTTTGAAGGTAAAGTTTTCTTCTCGATTTTTTGATAAGATAGAGACGGAAGCTATCTTACTAAACTATTTAGGTAATCTATGTGGTGGCCGATTATCTACTTATTTTCAGCATGGCATTACATGTAGTGTAGTGAATGAACTTGTAAGCGAAATGGAAGAGAATAAGAGAACTAGTTTTAAGAATGCTGGAACTATCGAGAGGATAGGCCATTAATTATTAATAGAAATAGAGGAATCATAGAATGAATATGCAGGAAGTATATAAATATTTACGTACAGTATTACCGGAAGAACATGTAAAACAAGATGAGATGTTAAAGAATCATACGCATATAAAAGTAGGGGGAAAAGCAGATGTGTTTGTACAGCCTACTACCTATACTGAAATTCAACAAGTTGTACAGTATGCAAATAAACACAACATTCCAATTACGTTTTTAGGAAACGGCTCTAATGTCATTATAAAAGACGGTGGTATTCGTGGAATTACATTAAGTTTGACTCATATTATGGATGTTACTGTGAACAAGCAGACAATTGTAGCACAAAGTGGTGCAGCGATTATTGATATATCAAGAATAGCATTAGAACATTCTTTAACAGGACTTGAATTTGCTTGTGGTATACCGGGATCTGTTGGGGGAGCTCTATATATGAATGCAGGTGCATACGGTGGTGAGGTAGCATATGTATTAACAAAAGCGGTTGTCATGACAAAAGAGGGAGAGCTAATTACTCTTTCAAAAGACGACTTTGATTTTGGATATCGTAAAAGTACATTTGCCAATAATCATTACATCATACTTGAAGCTACATTTGAACTTGAGAATGGTGTATATGAAGAGATTAAAGAAAAAATGGATGATTTAACGTATAAAAGAGAATCGAAACAGCCATTAGAATATCCTTCATGCGGTAGTGTTTTCAAGCGTCCGCCTAATAACTTTGCTGGTAAGCTTATTCAAGACTCTGAACTACAAGGAACGCGAATTGGCGGTGTGGAAGTTTCAACAAAACATGCTGGATTCATGGTAAACGTTGATAATGGAACGGCGCAAGATTATATCGATTTAATTCATTTCGTTCAAAAGACAGTTAAAGAGAAATTTGGTGTTACGTTAGAAAGAGAAGTAAGGATTATTGGAGAAGATTTAAAGTAAAAGGTTTAAGGAATAAATGGCGTAATATGTTTATTTTTTTATGCTACAAGAAATAAATTGTGAATATTTTTTGGGCATAATTGACAATGTGTTTTCAATTCACTATAATTGGCTATAATTTAACATATTAAATACGTTGAAAGAGCCCAGTAGCAGTTTGTCACTGTTATCGAGAAAGCTAGGGGTTGATGGAACCTAGCACAAACAAACTTGTGAATTACACTCTGGAGTATCTTAGGTAATGCTAAGCGGAGTGGCAATCGATATTATTGCTAAGAGTGGTATGGATAGTGAAATTGTTCCTATTTGTGCAATCTGGGTGGTAACACGGTTAATAATCGTCCCTATGTCTAATGTAGACATAGGGGCTTTTTTGTTTTTTAAATTGGAATTTTAAATATTAAAGGGGATGGAAAGACATGAACATTATTGATGAATTAGAATGGCGCGATGCCATAAATCAACAAACAGATGCAGACGGATTACGTGAATTAGTAGAAGAGAAAAAGATTTCTTTGTACTGTGGTGTAGATCCAACAGGTGACAGTATGCATATTGGACATTTGATTCCGTTTATGATGATGAAGCGGTTTCAATTAGCTGGGCATCATCCAGTGATTTTAATTGGGGGAGCAACAGGGACGATTGGGGATCCAAGTGGACGCCAAACAGAGCGTCAGTTGCAGACGTTAGAACAGGTACAGCATAATGTTGACGCATTAACAGCACAAATGCAAAAGCTATTTGATTTTGGCGGCAATAGTGAAGTGAAAATGGTAAATAACTACGACTGGACGCATCAAATCAATATTATCGAGTTTTTACGTGACTACGGTAAAAACTTTAGTATAAATAGTATGTTAGCGAAAGATATAGTAGCGAGCCGTTTAGATACAGGGATTTCATTTACGGAATTCACATACCAAATATTACAAGCAACGGATTTCCATCACTTATACAAAGAAGAAGGGGTACAACTACAAATTGGTGGTAGTGACCAGTGGGGAAATATTACAAGTGGTTTAGATTTAATTCGTAAATTAGAAGGGCATGAAGCCAAAGTTTTTGGATTAACAATTCCATTATTATTAAAATCAGACGGTACGAAATTTGGTAAATCAGCAGGTGGAGCAGTCTGGTTAGATCCTGAAAAAACAACGCCATTTGAATTCTACCAGTTCTGGGTGAATACGGATGACCGTGATGTAGTTAAGTACTTGAAATACTTTACGTTCTTAACGAAGGATAGAATTGATGAATTAGTAGTGAAGGTTCAAACGGAGCCACATAAGCGTGAAGCGCAAAAAGTGCTAGCAGAAGAAATGACGAAATTTGTTCATGGTGAGCATGCACTGTCCCAAGCACTAAAAATTACAGAAGCATTATTTAGTGGGGATATTAAATCATTAACTGCGGATGAAATTGAACAAGGATTTAAAGATATGCCGACTTTCCATGCTTCAAAAGAAACAAAAAATATCGTTGAGTGGTTAGTTGATTTAGGAATTGAACCTTCTAGACGTCAAGCCAGAGAAGATATTAATAATGGAGCTATTTCTATGAACGGTGAAAAAGTGACTGATGTGAATACACATGTTACAGTAGAAAATTCATTCGATGGAAGATTTATTATTATCCGTAAAGGTAAAAAGAATTACAGCTTGGTGAAATTAGGAGAATAAAGTTTGTTATAGAGTAGAAGTGAGGAGATATCCTCATTTCTACTCTTTTTATGTACACAATTTCGTCATAAAAAGTCAGTATATTAAGATTGTTATGGAGGTTTATCTGGCTTTCATGTCGAATAAAAATAATGTATATAAATCGTTGTTACGAAGAATAGAAGGAGTGGGCGGATGCTCTCTTCCATCAAAAAGGAAAGTTTTTATGTCGGTTCTTCAATTTGTATTTATAAAAAGTTACTCATAGTAATCTATATAAATTTCTTTGTTTTTTGAAAGATAAATCATTGCACGAAGAAAAAAGGAGCCTTGCGCTCATTGTATCTTTTTGTTTTAAACATGGCACGGGGCAGAAAAAGGCCCTGACCGCTCCTATGCATGGTTGGATGCTCTCTCCCATCTAAAAAGAAAGGTTTTTAAAAATAAAAAAAGCCCGAATCACGATTCGGGCTAGTAATCAGATTAGTAAGCTAAGCTGAATAATCCTTTAATATGTGATAAGTAACGAACGTTACTTGCTTCTTTCATTAATGATGCTGGTAAGCCTTTAAGTGGAGTTGAGCTTGCTCCGATTGTAGCAACAGCATCTTTACGACCTAGACTTGCAAGTGTTCCAGAGTTTACTGGTGCGAACTCTTCGAATGCTTTGCCTTCTAGTGCTGCGTATAAGTTGTATCCAATTAACTCACCCATTTGCCAAGCGATTTGTGCAGTTGGTGGGTATGGACGACCTTCTGGACCGAAGACAACAGCGCTGTCTCCAGCAACGAATACGTCTTTGTGAGAAGTAGATTGTAGGTATGCATCAACAGTTGCACGGCCACGGTTTACTTCAAGACCTGATTCACCGATTAATGGGTTACCTTGTACGCCACCTGTCCAAACGAATGTGTTTGCAACGATTTTTTGACCGTCTTTTAAGTCAATTTCATTGCCAGCAACGTTTGTTACAGGAAGACCTGTTAAGAATTTAACGCCGCGTGCTTCTAAGCTAGTAGTTGCACGTTCAATTAAATCGTCTGGTAATACTGGAAGGATTTTTGGACCTGCTTCAACAAGAAGTAATTTTACTTCTTTAGGGTTTACGCCGTGGCTTTTTGCAAGTTTAGGCATAATGTCAGCAAGCTCACCAACTAGCTCAACGCCAGTTAATCCGCCACCACCGATTAAGATTGTAGCATCAGCTTCATTTTTTGTTTTTGCGTATTCACGAATACGATCTTCAACATGTTTGTAGATTTTGTTTGCATCAGCAGCAGATTTTAATACCATGCTGTTTTCTTCTAGTCCTGGAATACCGAAGTAAGCAGTTTTACTTCCTAAAGCAACTACAAGTGCATCGTAAGATAAAGTAGTGCCACCAGCTAGTTTTATTTCTTTTTTGTCTACTGAGAATGACTCAACTGTTGCAATTTTAAGATCGATGTCTTTGCCTTTGAAAAGTTTTGTAAGTGGCATTGCAATAGCTTGTTCAGAAACGTTACCTGCTGCTAGGCGGTGTAGTTCTGTAATGATTTGGTGTGTTGGGTATTGGTTGATTACTGTAACTTGTGCTTCTGATTTGCTGTAATATTTACGTACATTTAAAGCGGCAAGAAGTCCGCCATAACCAGCGCCTAAGATGACAATTTGTTTTGACATAGTATGATATCTCCCGTCTTTACTAATTGTTGTTATAAGATAAATTATTTATTATTGCGTTCTGCACTAATTTGAAGATAAGCATTGATAAAACGGAACATTTTTTGTGCTTGTGGATCTTTTAGTAATTTTAACAGACCGAAAAGACCGATAACTTCAGAGCTTTCTTCAGCACGATCTTTTGCTTCGATAGCAGTTGCTGCCATGCTTTTCACTGTATCTTTTACAGGCTCTACAATCTCTTGGATTGCGCCAACAGTGTCGCTTTTTAATACTTCGTCAGTAGCAACAGTTTGAGCGAAGTCATAAGACTTAGTTAAAATGTTAACAAGCTCAGTTAATTTTGGAAGCTGTTCTACTAGTGTAGTTAATGACTCTTGTACTTCAGGTTTTAACAATTGATCAAGTACATCAAGTTGTCCTTGGCTAGCAGAAATTTGTAAAGATTCTTGTTCAGGCTTTGTTTGAGTGATAGTTTCTGGCATCTCCAATTCTCCTTTACGATAGCAATACTCTTATTTTTTTAGGAATAAAACATTCCCAAGTAACAGGTAAGCGTTAGCAAAAATTTGCAAAACTTTATACAAAGCTTCACAAAACGCAATAAAATGCCTTTAAACTTATGATTGCAAGTAGTAGACAATCATAAATTCAAAACCATAATTTCTTACCTATTATTTATGGACTGTCCGATACATGGCTTGTCCGTATAATGGAAACTTCCTTTATCGGAAAGTGTATATAATATATATCTTATATTATATACTATATACACCCAGGTTAACATAAAAATGATCCCTAATTATTTGACTTTGAGTCCATAACTTAGTATTAGCAAGGGAAAAAAGCATATATTTTATTTTACTGTTACCTAAAATATACTTAATTATAGAGAAAAAAAGGAAAAAACGAGCAAATGAATGTTCATTTTTTCCTTTTTTTCTGATTAAGATTGATCTGTTTGCGGGATAAGCATGGACGAATTCCCGTTCTTTTCAAGATGGCACTCCCCCCAAGTGCAAAGGGAATCAAGAATCGCTTCTAAGGACCGACCGTAGTCGGTAAGAGAGTATTCAACTTTTGGTGGTACTTGATTATATACCTTTCTTTGAATAACCCCATCTTCTTCTAATTCACGCAATTGCTGTGTGAGCATCTTTTGCGTAATGCCAGGCATTAAACGCTTTAATTCACTTGTTCGTTTTGTTCCTTTTGTTAAGTGACAAAGGATGACGACTTTCCATTTTCCCCCGATTACTTCTAAGGTTGCTTCTAAGGTTGCTTCTACAGGAATATTATATGTCTTCATATATTACAACCACCTTTAATGAACTTTTATATAATCATATATTACTTTTTAGTGCCTATAGCACTTTAAAGTACGTACTGTTTTTCATGTTGAACATGTTTCATAATAGCATACGTAAGAGGTAAATGAGTAGTACGGTACCAAAAAGTAACTATGTTACCTTTTGGTACCTATCGCACTTTAAAGTGCGTTCTTTCGAAAAAGAATGAAACCATTCATAATAGCAGTTGTGAGCAGTAAAACTGTGTTTATTAGAAGATAAAAGGGCCTTTTTATCATACTATTATGATTGGATTTCTCATATTAAGGAGGAGTTCGATTGAGTTCATATACAGTACCGTCTTCAGATGTTCAAACAAATAGAAGAAGTGTGTTTGCTTTATTAGCATTAGCGATTAGTGCGTTTGGAATTGGTACAACTGAATTTATTAGCGTCGGTTTATTGCCATCTATTTCGAACGATTTACATGTTTCAGTTACAACAGCAGGTTTAACCGTGTCTTTATATGCACTAGGAGTAGCATTTGGCGCTCCTATATTAACGTCGTTGACAGCTAGTATGTCACGGAAAACGTTATTAATGTGGATTATGATTGTTTTCATTATTGGTAATGGTATTGCAGGAGTGGCAACAGGCTTTGGTGTACTGCTTGTTGCGAGAGTTGTATCTGCATTTGCGCATGGGGTATTTATGTCGATAGGTTCAACAATCGCTGCAGCTCTTGTACCAGAAGATAAACGTGCTAGTGCAATTGCTTTTATGTTCACAGGCTTAACAGTCGCAACTATCACAGGTGTACCAATTGGAACATTTATTGGTCAACAATTTGGCTGGAGAGCTTCGTTCATGGTTATCGTAGCAATTGGAATTGTTGCCCTTATCGCAAACAGTTTGTTAATTCCATCTAGTTTAAAAAAAGGTACGTCTGTATCATTTCGCGATCAATTTAAATTAATAACAAACGGAAGACTATTACTTGTTTTCGTAATTACCGCATTAGGGTACGGCGGAACATTTGTAACATTTACGTACTTGTCTCCATTATTACAAGAGGTGACAGGGTTTAAAGCAAGTACAGTTACAATCATTTTGTTAGTGTATGGGATTGCAATTGCGATTGGAAATATGATTGGTGGAAAACTATCGAACCATAATCCAACTCGTGCATTATTCTATATGTTTTTCATTCAAGCGATTGTGCTATTCGTACTCACATTTACGGCGCCGTTTAAGGTAGCGGGGCTCATCACGATTATTTTAATGGGATTATTCGCGTTTATGAATGTTCCAGGATTACAAGTATATGTTGTGATATTAGCTGAACGCTTTGTTCCGAGCGCTGTAGATGTTGCATCTGCAATTAACATTGCCTCCTTTAATGCAGGGATTGCTCTTGGGGCTTACCTTGGTGGCATTGTAACGAATTCATTAGGGTTAATTCACACAGCGTGGGTCGGCGCGATTATGGTAGTTGGTGCAGTCATATTAACGGCATGGAGTATGGGATTAGAAAAACGAGATCAGGCAAAAAGTTAGTATTCATAAGTGAACCATATTATACAAATGAAAAGATGATAGGAGAGAAAGAGAATATGATTAAGAATTTACAAGATCGTGTAGCGTTGCATAACGGCGTGGAAATGCCTTGGTTTGGTTTAGGTGTATTTAAAGTAGAGGAAGGACCTGAACTTGTTAATGCGGTAAAAACGGCGATTAAACAAGGATATCGCAGCATTGATACAGCGGCGATTTATGCCAATGAAAAAGCGGTAGGAGAAGGAATTCGCGAAGGTATTAAAGAAGCAGGTATCTCAAGAGAAGACTTATTCATCACTTCAAAAGTATGGAACAAAGATCAAGGATACGAAGAGACGTTAGCAGCTTATGAAGAAAGTCTACAAAAGTTAGGGCTTGAGTATTTAGATTTATATCTTGTTCATTGGCCGGTAGAAGGAAAATATAAAGATACGTGGAGAGCGTTAGAAAAGTTATATAAAGAAGGACGCGTACGTGCAATTGGCGTGAGTAACTTCCAAATCCATCATTTGAAAGATGTAATGGAAGGGGCAGAAGTGAAACCGATGATTAACCAAGTAGAATATCATCCGCGTTTAACGCAAAAAGAATTGCGGGACTTCTGTCGTGAACAAGGTATTCAAATGGAGGCTTGGTCACCTCTTATGCAAGGGCAGTTATTAGATAACGAAACATTACAAGAAATCGCAGATAAATACGGTAAAACGACTGCGCAAATTATCTTGCGCTGGGATTTACAAAATGAAGTTGTAACGATTCCGAAATCAACAAAAGAACACCGTATTACCCAAAATGCGGATATATTTAATTTTGAATTAACAAAAGAAGATATGGAACAAATTGATGCGTTAAATCAGAATCATCGCGTTGGTCCAGATCCGGATAACTTTGATTTCTAAAATGAACAGAAGAGAGGGGCACAAAAAAATTTGTGCTCTTCTTTTTAATTGCAGAAAACTAAAAATTCAAACAAATATTTACTCTGTATATGAAATAGGATATCTTAAATTTATAATATGAAATTTTCTTAGGGAGGCACATATGAACAATCATCGTACAAATCATTTCCGCATGTTAATTGTTACTGCACTATTTGCTGCTATTATTGGTATTTTGGCCCAAGTTACAATTCCTCTGCCGCTCGTTCCGATAACAGGACAAACATTAGCGATTGGTCTTACTGCTACAATTTTAGGTTCACGTTATGGCACTTTATCTGTACTGTTATATGTTTTAATTGGTGCAACTGGAATTCCTGTTTATGCTGGGTTTAGTGGTGGTTTATCCGTTTTATTTGGTCCTACAGGCGGCTTCCTATTAGCCTTCATTCCAACTGCTTTTTTAATTGGTTTGTTAACTGAGAAGACAAAGCTTACATTTTGGAATTCGTTAATAGCAAATGTTTTAGGAATGTTTGTGACATTAACAATTGGGACTGTATTCTTAAAGTATGTGGCATCGCTAGGATGGCAAGCGGCTTTCATGGGTGGTTTTGTGCCCTTCCTTATTGTAGGTGTAATAAAAGCTGCATTAGCTGCATGGGTTGGGATTAAGGTAAGAGGAGCGTTAGTGCGTTCGAAATTATTATTGCAAGAAAACTAAATGATAATAGAAACACGCGTAGAATGATCACTGCGCGTGTTTTTTTATAGCGTATTAAGAAGGGAAAAGTAATGTATAAAAAGACTTTTTAACTAGATACTATACAGTAGTAAATTTGTTATTTTATAAGGGGTTGTGAACATGAATATTAAACAATCGTATAAGTTATTGGTTGCTTTTTTGAGTGTTTTATTTGTATTTGCGAATTTATTATTCCCACTCCAAAAAGCATCAGCAGAAGTCATGGATCATACAAAGTATCAAATGGATTGGAGCTACAGTAAATCAAAAAAGAAACCAATCCGAACAGAGCTTATTAAAACAGCAGATGGGAAAATTGCATTCTGCTTGAATGTAGATTTGAAATCACCAAGCGGTCAAGATTTACCTGAAATAGGTAAGGTGGATATTGGGGTGTACCGCGTGTTATTAAATGGATATCCACAGAAGAGTCCACAAGAATTAGGTGTCTCTGATTGGAGAGAGGCGCATTATGCGACGCAGCTCGCTGTATGGAATGCGCTGGGACAAGTGGATATTAATGATTTAGATTTTCGTAATAAAAATGTAGAAAAAGTAATGAAAGATATTGTTGCGAAAGCAAAGAGCAGTGAAGAAATACAAGAAATTACGATGAGTGTTACGCCGTCAGAAAAGCAAGAAGCAGTATTAAAAGATGAGTTCTTCGAAACAGGTTTATATACGGTGCAAACAAATGCGAAAAGTGGAACGTACCAAGTGCAAGCAACTGGTGCGCCTGCAGGAGTTAAATTTGTGAATGAAAAGGGCGAAACAAAAACACAGTTTAATGTGGGGGAAAAGTTCCGTATTTTAATTCCAAAACAGACGCCATCTGGCGAATTTAGCTTTAAAGTATCAGGAACTTTAACAAAATTACAAGGTATCGCGCATAAAGGAACACCGAAAATTCAAGATGCGGTAGTTTTATTAGAGCGCAGTGAAGAAAAAACAAGCCCAGATTTAGCGGTAAGCTGGAAAAAAACTGAAGCACCGCAGAAACCGAATAAACCTTATAAACGATAAAAAAGCGCTGGCGTTTGCCAGCGCTTTTTTCTATTATTATTCAGCTTCTGATACAACTGTAAAGCGTTCGTTCACGTGTTTTGGATTTTCAATTTCATCAAGTGCAGCTACAGCGAAGTCTTCGTAACTTACATAGCTGTCGCCTTTTTCGTTAACAAGAAGGTGGTCTTTACCAGCTTTGTAAGAACCAGTACGTTTTCCTAATGCGAATAGAGCAGAAGGACTAATGAATGTCCAAGTGATATCGTTTGTTTGTTGTAAAATTTCTAGGTTTTTTCCTTGGTTTTGAGCTGTTGCAAGATATTCTTTAGGGAAACCTGGTGTATCAAATACACGTGTTGTTTTTGCCTCAGCTACAAATAAACTTCCAGCGCCTCCGACAACAAGTAACTTCGTATTAGGTGCACCTTTCATTGCCTCAATTAATACGTTCCCTGCATCTACGTGAAGATGTTCACTTCCAGCAGGAGCGCCAAACGCATTCACGATTATGTCAAATGCTTGTATGTCATTAGCAGTAAGATCGAAAACATCTTTTTCTAAAACTTTTACATTATTCTCTGTGATTTTTGCAGCGTTTCTTACGATTGCAGTAACTTCATGACCGCGATCAAGTGCTTCTTTCATAATACGACTTCCAGCTTTTCCGTTTGCTCCGATAATTCCGATTTTCATAATATATACCTCCAAATGTTTAATAGAATAAATGCCTAAAATGTATGTGCAAAAATGAATCGATGTAGTTAAGCAAGTTTGATACCACTTGTTGTAACTAGTATAGTTACAGGGTTAGTTTTTGTCAATCGCTTTGTTTATGAAAAATATTTCTTCAAGTAGTATGTGCGTTTCTAAAAATAAGAAGTCATATTTCTTAACAAGTAACACGATTGTGTTATAAAACCTAACATTTGGAAGCGATAATCTGTCGAAAAATGTTGATTTTTGAATATTTTTTAAATATAATTCAATTTATGAGAAGAAAAGGGAGGGACTAATCGTATGAATATTTTAGAACAGTTCGTTTCATCAACGAATACGATTCTTTGGTCATATATTCTTATCGCAATGTTAATAGGCTTAGGGCTTTATTTTTCTATTAAATTGAAATTCGTACAAATTACCCATCTAGGCGAAATGGTACGATTAATGAGTGATGGATTAACTGGAAAGACACGTAAAAAGGGCAGCGTATCTTCTTTCCAAGCTTTCTGTATGAGTTCAGCAGCCCGCATTGGGATCGGGAACTTGGCTGGTGTGGCACTAGCTATTTCTATGGGAGGACCCGGCGCAGTCTTTTGGATGTGGGTAATTGCAATTATCGGGGCATCTTCAAGCTTTGTAGAAAGTACACTTGCACAGATTTATAAAGTAAAAGATGGCAGCGGCTTCCGTGGTGGTCCTGCTTATTATATGGAAAAAGGTTTAAATAAACGTTGGATGGGAATTTGTTTTTCTATTCTGATTACAATTAGTTACGGTTTAATTTTCAACTCAGTACAGGCAAATACAGTTACGCTAGCATTTAAAAATGCATTCGGTTTAGAGCGTTATGTTGTAGGAATCGCATTAGCTGCATTAGTCGCAGTTATTATTTTTGGCGGCGTTAAAAGTATTGCACGTATGTCAGAAATGATTGTTCCACCAATGGCAATTATTTATATAGCAGTAGCTGTTTTCGTTGTTATTAAAAACTTCTATTTACTACCAGATGTTTTCACAGAAATCTTTAAAGGTGCATTCGGTTTAGATTCAGCTGTAGGTGGCGGTATCGGGGCTGCGATGAAGTATGGTATTCAGCGTGGATTATTTGCGAACGAAGCAGGTATGGGTAGTGCGCCGAATGCGGCTGCGACAGCAGATGTAACGCATCCAGCTAAACAAGGATTTATTCAAACAATTGGAGTTTTAGTAGATACATTTTTAGTATGTACATCAACAGCGTTTATCGTACTATGCTCTGGAGCACATAAGGCAACGAATTTAGAAGGAATTGAATTAACACAAAAGGCGCTAAGCTCACAAATTGGTCCATGGGCAAGTAGCTTCTTAGCGATTATTATTTTCCTATTTGCGTTCAGTTCACTTCTAGGAAACTATTATTATGGTGAAACAAATATCGAATTCATTAAGAAAAGTAAAACATGGTTAATGATTTACCGTGCTGCAGTAGTTGGAATGGTGTTATTCGGTTCTGTTGCGACGCTTCAAGTCGTATGGAATATGGCAGACTTATTTATGGGGCTAATGGTAATCACAAACTTAATTGCGATTACACTTCTTGGCCGATTTGCATATGCTGCGTTGACAGACTATGTAAAGCAAAAGAAACAAGGGAAAGATCCAGTCTTCCATGCAAGCTCTATTCCAGGTTTGGAAAACACAGAATGCTGGGAAGATTCTATGGTAACAAAAGAAAAAGAAGAAAAAGCTGTATAATAAGGAAAGGGCATCAGAGAGAATCTGATGCCTTTTTTTATGGTTTGTAGGAAAAACCGAACATTAATAGAGTTTTTATGTTTATTATATTTTTTTAGAAATATAAAGATGTGAGTTGAAATTTATGTTAGAATGTATAAGGTCTTTCCAGGTAAGAGGTAAGACGGGTTTTGAGGTATAGCATATATATTTTTATATGTTAGGTGAAAGTTCGGATTATTTATTTTTATATGGTCAGACGTTCAACGTTAAATAATTTTCTATAGCGTTGAATAAGGTTTAAATGGAGGATTTTATCTATGAAATTTGTTATGTTTCTTGTAGGATTACTCGTTGTATTTATACTCGGGTTTCTTATAAGTACGGATCGAAAGAAGATTAAGTATAAACCAATTGTGGTTATGCTTGTTATTCAGTTAGCATTATCGTACTTCCTATTAAATACACAGATTGGTTATATTTTAGTAAAAGGAATTTCTGATGGATTTGGAGCATTACTTACATATGCGGAATCTGGAATCGTTTTCGTATTTGGTGGTCTTGTTAATAAAGGGGAAATTTCCTTCTTCTTAACAGCATTATTACCAATCGTGTTCTTTGCCGTATTAATTGGAATCCTGCAGCACTTTAAAGTTTTACCGTTATTTATTCGTTCTGTTGGTTATCTACTTAGTAAAGTAAATGGTCTAGGGAAACTAGAATCATATAATGCAGTAGCGGCAGCAATCGTCGGGCAGGCTGAAGTATTTATTACGGTAAAAGATCAATTAAGCAAAATACCGAAGCATCGTTTATATACACTTTGTGCTTCTTCTATGTCGACAGTATCTATGTCGATTGTTGGATCATATATGAAAATGATTGATCCGAAATATGTAGTAACAGCACTTGTATTAAATTTATTTAGTGGTTTTATTATCATTCATATTATTAACCCGTATGATATTACGGAAGAAGAGGACACACTTAAGTTAGAAAATAAACAAAAGCAATCATTTTTCGAAATGCTTGGCGAATATATTATGCTTGGATTTACAATTGCGATTACAGTAGCAGCGATGTTACTTGGTTTCGTAGCGTTAATTACAGCAATTAATAGCTTGTTCGATTCTATTTTCGGCATTACATTCCAAGCAATATTAGGATACATTTTCTCACCACTTGCATTTGTAATGGGTATCCCGCAATCAGAAATGGTAACAGCGGGACAAATTATGGCAACAAAATTAGTATCAAATGAATTTGTTGCGATGCTTGACCTTGGAAAAGTAGGAGGAGAATTATCAGCTCGTACAGTTGGTATCCTTTCTGTATTCCTTGTATCATTTGCAAACTTCTCATCTATTGGAATTATTGCAGGGGCAACGAAAGGGATCGATGAAAATCAATCAAATGTTGTTTCTTCATTCGGATTAAAGCTTGTATATGGTGCAACGTTAGTAAGTATTTTATCAGCGATTATCGTTGGTGTGATGTTATAGAAATAAAAAGCAGTGAGCAGAAGCTCATTGCTTTTTTATTTCATAGACATAAATTCTAGCGAGATTTGTAAGGGAGAAATTAACAGATCATTTATTGAAAAAATTATGTTGCATTTCCTCTAGATAACGCTTACAATTTGTTTGTGGGTGGTATCAGTTTCATACTTTAAATCAAGTAGGGAAGAAGAGACTACTAATTGTAAATTATAATTTATGTAAACGCTTACCGGTTTTAGGATATATTGTAAAGTAAATAGTATTTAGGGTTCTATTTTTTTAACATCGATGGTCAGACGTCATTCGTTGGACGACCAATAACTCATGGGAAGTGGAGGATTCACATATGAAACTAGTTATGTTTCTAGTCGGTTTATTTGTTGTATTTGTACTAGGTTTCCTTGTAAGTTCAGATCGGAAGAAAATTAAATATAAACCAATTGCAATTATGCTTGTTATTCAATTAGCATTGGCTTACTTCTTATTAAATACAAAGATTGGATTTGTATTAGTAAAAGGAATTTCAGATGGCTTTGGCGCCATTTTAAAATACGCAGAAGCTGGGGTTAACTTCGTATTTGGTGGTTTAGCGAATGATGGACAAGCACCGTTCTTCTTAACAGTATTACTACCAATTATTTTCTTAGCGGTATTGATCGGTATTCTGCAACATCTTAAAATTTTACCGATTATTATTCGTGCAGTCGGTTTCGTATTAAGTAAAATAAATGGTCTAGGAAAATTAGAATCATATAATGCAGTAGCAGCGGCAATCGTTGGTCAAGGTGAAGTATTTATCACAGTAAAAGATCAATTAAGTAAATTACCAAAAAATCGTTTATATACACTTTGTGCATCTTCTATGTCAACGGTATCGATGTCAATTGTCGGTTCTTATATGAAAATGATTGATCCAAAATATGTAGTAACAGCACTTGTATTAAACTTATTCAGTGGATTCATTATCATTCATATCATTAATCCGTATGACATTAGTGAAGAAGAAGATATTTTAGAATTACAAGAAGATAAGAAGCAAACGTTCTTTGAAATGTTAGGCGAGTACATTATGCTTGGATTCTCTATTGCAGTAACAGTAGCTGCGATGTTAATTGGATTCGTTGCATTGATTACAGCAATTAACGGTGTATTTGATTCTATTTTCGGCATTACGTTCCAAAGCATTTTAGGATATGTGTTCTCACCATTAGCATTTGTTATGGGTATCCCAACATCAGAGATGCTACAAGCAGGACAAATCATGGCAACCAAATTAGTAACAAACGAATTTGTTGCGATGCTTGATTTAGGAAAAGTAGCTGGCGATTTATCAGCTCGTACAGTAGGTATTTTATCAATCTTCCTTGTATCATTTGCAAACTTCTCATCTATCGGGATTATCGCAGGTGCAACGAAGAGTATCGATGGAAAACAAGCAAACGTTGTATCTTCTTTCGGATTAAAGCTTGTGTATGGTGCAACGTTAGTAAGTATATTATCAGCGGTTATCGTTGGGGTTATGCTATAAAAATAAGGAAAGCAATGGGCGCGTGAGCTCATTGCTTTTTTTATTTAACTTACTTTGTTTAACTTACGTTTAAAAGCAGGCCTTTTTAAATATGTGCCAAGACGCCATACGTATTCAACTGGCCCTATGCGATACCTTTTTAACCAACAGGTGCTAGCATATAATTGGATGACGTAAATTACAATTGTTAATACAATGCCAAAGAAGTAGCCGATTTTCCCATATAAACCAAGTCCATACGCATAAAAAATGGTAGTAGCAATGATGGATTGCGCTAAATAGTTACTAACTGACATTTTTCCCATATTAGCCATATATTCTAATAAACGTGATGCTTTTTTGTAACGAAATAATAAAATGATAGAGCTTCCGTAAAAAATGGCCATGCTAAGCGGTGTAACACTGTCTTTTAACATAATGAGAAGAGGTTGTTTTGTTAATAGTTCTAAGATTTTTACTGTGAAAGAAAAAATACCGCTGATGAGCCAGATTTTTTTGAGGGAAGGTAAATGTTTATCTATTTCAAAAAGCCAGCCTTTTTTTCCAACATACATTCCTAGTAGGAATAGTGGAGTCATGAAAATCAGTGCGAAAAGTGTTATGAAAAATGTTCCGAAAAAGCCAGTGATCCCAATATACTTAAAAGGATCTTCATTAAGGCGGAAGCTTACATGTTCTATATAGCTACCAGTTTCATGAACCTGTTGTTCTTTTGCGATATAAGGTGCAAAGTCATCGGACATATTGGTGCTTGGTTCAAAGGGATAAGACATCAGCATAGTTAGTACTAGTATGATGGATGCCCAAATGATCAATGTTTTGGGCTTTCGATTGATAAACATCATTAATAAGATTCCTATAATTCCATAACCGAATAAAATATCTCCATCCCAAATAAAAGTACCATGGAGATATCCGAGGATGAGTAAAATACTAAGGCGGCGGATATAAACCGGAAAGAAACGTTTTTCTTTTTTTATGATACTGTTTTGCAGCAAAGTAATACTAATCCCAAATAGAAAAGAAAATAGGGAAATGAAATTGTGGGTGCCAAAAAATTGAATAAACCAATTGGCACCTTCATCAATTTTTCCGAATACATAAGTAGGCTGTTCACCGCTAAACATTCCAAATTGAATTAATGTCATGTTAACAAGTAAAATACCGAATAAAGCAAAACCACGAACGGCATCGATTGCTTCTACACGTTGTTTCATAGAGATGTTCTCCTTCCCGTTTGTACTCTATATTGAAAATAATACCATTTATAATAGTAGTCCTATGTAGAATGAGCGAAGATTTAAGCTGATTTTAATCCGATGTTAAGGTGAAAAGTGATTTAAAGGAGAAAAAAATCACCTTAACGAATTCATTAAGGTGATAAGGATATTACTCAGCAGGAGGAGTAAACGTACGTTTTTCCAATTCCGCATCTAACATAAATAGAGCGTTAGAGTCGCTTGTAATACGTTTTAGTTTTTGGATGATGCTGTCGAAAGAAGCTTCTTCTTCAACCTGTTCGTCAACGAACCATTTTAAGAATGTAATTGTCGCGTGCTCACGCTCATCCCAAGCGATATCGGATAAGTTGTAAATACGCTTTGTTACTTCACGCTCATGCTCAAGTGCGATCTCAAATGCGCTTAAAACAGATTCATATTCATTGTTAGGGTTTTCGAATCCAGTAATAATGGCGCGCTCTCCGCGGTCATTAATGTAATTGTAAAGTTTCATTGCGTGGAAACGCTCTTCTTCTGCTTGTACAAGGAAAAAGTTTGCAAATCCATCATAGCTTTCTGCTGTGCAGTAAGCAGCCATTGCCATGTAAACATGGGCAGAGTAAAATTCAAAATTCATTTGGTCGTTAAGCGCATCGTGTAATTTAGTAGATAACATAAATTCTCTCCTTTGTATGTTGTCGGAACCATTATATCATAATTGATAAATATTCTCATTTGTTTTCGAAACGATTAGAAAGCTTCTCGACATGTGCCTCCATAATATCTTGTAAGTCTAAATCATATTTTTGAGAAAGGATAATGAGGTTTGCAAGTACATCTCCAAGTTCTTCTTTTAATTCAATTTTCAATTCTTCCACTTGTTTTACTTGTTCATCTGGGCGATCGCGTCCAATTTCAATGGCGCGTACAACTCGTGAAACTTCTCCTACTTCTTCTGTTAAGAAATTCAAGCGAATAAAAGAGTTATATTGTGACCAGCTTCGTTTTTCGTAAAATTCCTCAACCCATCTCTGAAATTCGGCAATATTCAATTCTTTCCCATCCCCTCAATATGTTGTACAATGTTCATTGTATCATAACAATATATAGTTTTGGGGTGTAGGTATGAGAAAGATTTGTGTGTTTGCAGGCTCTAATTTAGGAGAAAGACCGGAATTTAAAGAGCAAGCAATTAAGCTTGGAGAAGTGCTTGTCCAAAATAATTGTGAACTAGTATACGGTGGTTCATGTGTTGGTTTAATGGGGGAAGTAGCCAATGAAGTGTTGCGCTTAGGCGGACGTGTCACTGGTGTTATGCCTCGTGGTTTATTTCGCGGAGAGATTGTTCATAAAGGATTAACAGAACTAATTGAAGTAGAAACAATGCATGAGCGCAAAGCAAAAATGGGAGAGCTTGCGGATGCATTTATTGCGTTACCAGGTGGCTACGGAACATTTGAAGAGTTATTTGAGGTTGTATGTTGGTCACAAATTGGGATTCATGACAAGCCAGTTGGATTATTAAATATTAAAGATTTTTATAGTCCAATTTTGCAAATGATCGATCGCGCGGCAGAAGAAGGGTTTATGAATCCATCGAATAAAGAGTTAATTGTTTCGGCGGATAATGCAGAAGAATTATTGCTCCACATGAAAAACTATAAGAGACCTGTTATGGGGAATAAGTGGAAGCAGTTATCATAATAAGATGAATAAAAAGAGGCATTCCGTTCATTTCGGAATGCCTTTAGATTTGTCTTTCATAGATTTCTTATATAAATGCCAGCCACCCCAACCACCAAGTATCGCGATACAGATAAGGAAAGGATAGCTTCCTACATCTACGTTTATGCCTAAAATATTGGCTATCATGAAAGTAATTCCAACAGCTAATGAAGCGAAAAATACTCGAATCAAATAGTCTTTCAACTGAACCACTCCCGTCATTTGATAGTGATAGTACCTAAATGATGAATTTGGAAAAGTATTGTCTAGACGTAACTATTAGAAGGCTATTTTCTATATTTTAACATAAAAACGGTTGAGATATATCGATATAATAATAAATCCCCTCAAGTGAATTGAGGGGATTTATTGACCGAGCTGCTTGCGCTTTTAATATTATCCAGCTCCAGCGGCTAGAACAGTCGGTCGTTTCACTCCTTTATCTGAGGCGAAAAGCGCCTCTGAATCAGGAGTTCCAACGCCCTCCTGTTCTGAGCGAGCCTCTTGCGCTTTTAATAGTATTATTGATTCAAGAACGCACGTAGCATCCAAGCGTGTTTTTCTAGTTCTGTGTAGATGCCAAGTAGTAAGTCAGATGTCGTTTCGTCGTCAGCACCCTGCGCGATTTCCATACCTTTTTTCAGTTCGCCTAGCATCATTTGGTAGTCTTTCATAATTGCTTCGACCATCCCTTCTGCAGTCTCTCCGTAAGCCGCTTCTTGAACAGAAGATCGTTCTAAGTATTCTTTCATTGTCGCTACTGGTTTGCCACCAATTGCTAAAATGCGTTCTGCAATTTCATCGATGTGTCCAGCTGCTTCTGTGTAAAATTGTTCGAATTTCTCATGTAATGTAAAGAATTGAGGTCCTTTTACATACCAATGGAAATTGTGTAGTTTTGTAAATAATACGTTCCAGTCTGCTACCTGTTTGTTTAATACTTCGATTACTTGTGTGTTCATATGATCAATCTCCTTTTGAGTTATTATATCTTTTATTAATTTATAATTATTATAATCTAGTAATTGATATAAATCAACCATTTACAAACATTATTTTTGAACTATATAAATACAAATTGAAAAACGAGATAAAACCCTTCTTTTTAGGTGGGAGAGAGCATCTAGCCATGCATAGAAGCGGTCAGATCCTTTTCCTGCCCCATGCCAAGTAAAAACAAAGAGAGAAAACAAGTAGGGGTCACCTTTTGTTCTTCAAAGCAGCGACTTATATGTTGAAAAATCAAAATGGATTTATATAGATGTAATGTTGTATTGCAATATGTGTTTATTTTTCCTATATGGTGGCATACATATAGAAAAAGGGAATATAGAAAGGAGAATGGAGGGCAATGGAACTCCAGTTTCAAAACGTATATCAGCAAGCTGGAAATTGGTATGTGCTGGACTCAGAGTTTCCGTGGGATATTCAGCGGGTGAAAAATGATATATTTTCACTTATTGAGAAACGCGAAATTCCAGTTATTTTTTGCGATACGTGTGATACAAATAATGTGCTTGTAAACTTAGGAGAAGAGGAAGAAGAATTTTTATTTCCTTTAAGCGGTTTTTATCATAAAGAAAGACAAATGATTTTTGTTTGTATGTGGGAACAGTATGAGCAAGTGCTCAAAACATTACTACATGAATTCAGGCATTCAATGCAACATGAGAAAAATGTATTATACATTGGAAAAGAAGCGTATGAAGCACGTTGGATTGAAAAGGATGCCCGAGCATTTGCAGAACGTAAAATGAATGAATATATAAGAAGAAACTTAAACTAAGGCATAGTGAGAGAAATTGAATATTCTTTTGTTTGTTACTTACTAAAATAAAGTGATTGACATTTTTAAAGTTTAGTTCTAAACTAAAGATATCAAGTAGGCGAGGTGATGGAATGAAAACAGAAGAAAGATTAGGATTATTGTTATGGTTTCGTTTATCACGCTTTTATAACAAAAGCATTCGTGAGACAAATCAACATTTGAAAGAATGGAGTTTATCTGCTGCCCAGTTTGATGTTCTAGCCCAAATTGGTGGGCACGATCGATTAACACAGCAAGAACTCGGGCGAAAGCTATTTGTTACAAAAGGGAACATCACGCAGCTTTTAAATAAAATGGAGCAGCTTGATTGGATTAAGCGAGAACAGGAAGGTACTACGAAATACCTTTCGTTAACTGAAAAGGGCAGAGTTTTGTATGAAGAGGTTGTTCCACCGCAAGAGACGTTTCAAGCAGAACAATTTGATAAGTTAAATCGTAATGAACAAAAACAACTACTAGAATTACTTCGAAAGTTACAATAAAAAATTTTAAATAAATATCTCGAATTCGAGATAATATGAGGTGAAGGATATGTTTAAAAAAGTTGATCATAAAAATATGGGAAGAGCAAATCACGGTTGGTTAAATACACATTTTCATTTTTCATTCGCAGATTATTATAATCCAGATAATATGAGATTTGGGGCGCTTCGCGTTATTAATGATGATTTAGTAGCAACGCAAACAGGATTTGATATGCATCCGCACCGTGATATGGAGATTATTTCTTACGTTGTAGATGGTGCATTAACACATCAAGATAGCATGGGGAACCGCGGTACAATTGAGCGTGGACATGTACAATATATGAGCGCTGGTACAGGTGTTTTTCATAGTGAACATAATTTAGGGAATGAGACATTACGCCTATTACAAATTTGGATTTTACCAGACCGCGCAGGGCACACACCAAACTACGGCGAGTTCAAGTTTGATTGGAATAAACGTGAAAACAATTGGTTCCATATGGTATCTCCAATTGATGGTGGTGCACCAATTGAAATTCATCAAGACGCAAATTTATATTCACTATCTTTAGAAGCAGGAAAAGAAATCACTTTCCCTGTTAGCGAAGATCGTCAAGTTTATCTTGTGCAAATTGAAGGAAGCGGTGTTGTAAATGGTGAGACACTTGTAATGCGCGATGCAGCAGAAGTAGTTGAAGAAGATATTCGTATTCAAGCAACAGAACAATCGCATTATTTAGCGATTGAGATGAAAAAGCAATAAGAGACACTATGATTGAACTACTCCCACCTTCACTTCGTTTAGAGGTGGGGGTCTTTCGGTTAAAATGATAAAAAGAGATAGCGCATTATTTTTCATGCGCTATTTCTTTTGCACTTTTTTAATTCTTCATAAGAAACATCCTGAATAATTTTAAGATTAGAATGAAAAATAGATGTGCTAATGCTGTACCTATAAAGAAAATAGCGAGAACAAATTCATTTAGCCCGTTAGTGAATAAAAACTGAGCATAGCAGAGAACGCCTAATATTGTTGAAACGATAGTAGGTAGAAAATATAAGATTGCTTTTTGCTGTAGTTTTATGAAAAGGAGGAAAGTCGCTAATAATGTTATCGGACAGAAGGAATACATAATAATTTGCGGTAACATTATATCACCACCTTTCAAAGATAAAATATGATTCTAGTTAAGAAGGCTATGCAATTTTATCTTTATTTTTTATATGTAGATATTTTTAAGTGTAATATAATGGGAATGTTTTGTGAATTTAAAACGGGGATTTTTGGATGGAATTGTAAAAAAAGTTTCTCAATATTTTTTAATAGGAGATATTTTCCTTTTCTCGAAATGTATAAGAGTGTCAAAAATTTTTGGGGAATGGGGAGTGTTAGATTGAAAAAGCAAGTCGTTTCATCAGCATTAGCTTTATCCGTTATCGTTGGGGGTTTTGGTGCATTTGGAGCAACAAAAACACAAGCGGCAGAGCAGCAAATTCAGTATCACCAAGAATTTAAAACACCGGCTTACATAGGTGAGGAATGGAAAGCACCGCAAGGATTAGATAAAAAAGAAACAGTATTTCAGTATTTAGAGAGTAAGAAGGATATGTTTAAATTAGCAGGAAATATTGACAAACATTTTAATATTGTAGGGGAAGAAAAGGACGCTGAATCGGGTACAACACATGTGAAGTTAATTGAGAAACATAATAATGTTCCTGTATATGGATCAGATCAAACAGTCACGCTTGATAAAGACAATAACGTAAAGGCGTTCTTCGGGCAAGTTATCCCGAATTTAGAAGATAAAAATATTCCAGCTGCAGCTAGCATTACTGATGAGAAGGCGGTAGAAGTTGCAAAGGCTGATATTGAGAAAGAAATTGGCAAAGTAGATAAATATGATGGTGTGAAAAAAGATTTATATGTGTATGAAAAAGATGGACAATACTATCTTGCATACCTTGTTAAAGCGTCTATTTCAAAACCAGCACCAGGATACTGGCATTACTTTGTTGATGCAACAAATGGAAATATCATTGAGAAATATAATGCAATCGACCATATTACTGGTTTTGGCTATGGCGTTTTAGGAAACAAGCAATCATTTGAAATTGCTCAAGATGAAAAAACAGGAGCATTTAACTTGTTTGATGGAAAACGTGGAAATGGTGTTCATACGTTTGATGCACAAAATATGGATGAGAACTGGTTTAATCTCTTCTCACAATGGCTTGGATATACAGGTGAAGAAGTAGAAAGTAAATCAAAATTCTTTGAAGATAAAGCGGCTGTTGACGCACATGTAAATGCAGGAAAAGTATACGATTATTATAAAAAGACATTTAACCGTAATTCTTTCGATAATAAAGGTGCGAGGCTGATTTCTACTGTTCACGTAGGTGAAGGGTGGAATAACGCAGCTTGGAACGGTGTACAAATGATGTATGGAGATGGGGATGGAAAAACATTCATTCCATTATCTGCAGGTTTAGACGTTATTGGACATGAGCTAACACATGCTGTAACAGAGCATACGGCGAATCTTGTTTACAAAGATGAGTCAGGAGCATTAAATGAATCATTATCTGATATTATGGGTGTAATGGTTGAGAAGAAAAGCTGGGATTTAGGTGCTGATATTTATACACCTGGTGTTGAAGGGGATGCGCTTCGTTCTCTGAAAGATCCAGCATCTATTCCGAACCCATTAAAACCTGGTGAAGGTTACCCAGATCATTACAGCAAACGCTACACTGGAAAAGCTGATAATGGCGGCGTGCATATTAACAGTAGTATTAATAACAAAGCCGCATATTTAGTATCTGAAGGTGGCACGCATTATGGTGTGAAAGTAAATGGCGTAGGCCGTGAAGCAACAGAAAAAATTTACTACCGCGCTCTTACAAAATATTTAACTGCAAACTCTAACTTTAAAATGATGCGCCAAGCTGCACTTCAATCTGCGACAGACTTATATGGTCAAAACTCTAAAGAAGTACAAGCTGTAACGAAAGCTTATGACGCAGTTGGTGTGAAATAAGATGAAAAAAGACCTGACTTGGTTGTCAGGTCTTTCTTTGTTATTTAATCGCGAATACCGAGAGCGATTTTTGCCATACGTGACATACGCTCTTTTGACCAAGGTGGATTCCAAACCACATGGACCTCTATTTCATTTACTTCGGGTACATTTGTTGATAATACTTTTTTGACATCCGATACGATCTGCCCAGCCATTGGACAACCGATAGAAGTCATCGTCATTGTAATAACAGCATTATTATTTTCATCTGCTGTCACATCATATACTAAACCAAGATTAATAATATCTACACCTAATTCAGGATCGATAACAGCCTCTAAATTGGCATATAATTTTTCTTCGAACGCTTGCGACATGCACAACACTCCTAATATTAATGATATCCATTCTCATTATAAAGGAAATAAGATAAAGATGCAGTGAAATAGCTCACAGTGTTTTTTTAGAATCTTTCCTATACTGATTATAAGTATGTAGGAAGGAGCAAGATTGAAAATGAACTATGATGAAAATCCTTTTATCGTGATATGGGAAGTTACACGAGCTTGTGAATTAAAATGTCTGCATTGCCGGGCTGAAGCGCAGTATAGGAGAGATCCGAGAGAATTAACTTTTCTTGAGGGGAAGAGATTAATTGATGAAATATATGAAATGAATCAGCCGATGCTAGTTTTTTCAGGCGGGGACCCGCTTATGAGAGAAGATATTTATGAGCTAGCAAATTATGCAGTGCAAAAAGGACTACGCGTTTCGATGACGCCTAGTGCGACTCCAAATGTGACGAAAGAGGCAATACAAAAAGCAAAAGGGGTTGGACTTGCACGCTGGGCCTTTAGTATCGATGGTGCTACAGCTGAGACACATGATCGTTTTCGCGGTGTGGCAGGGTCTTTTCAGCTTACGATGGATGCGATTCAGTATTTAAATGAGTTACAGATTCCTGTCCAAATCAATACAACTATTTCTAAGTACAATGTTCATGAAGTAGAGGAGATGGCGGCGCTTGTTGAAAAGTTAGGTGGTGTACTATGGAGCGTGTTTTTCCTTGTTCCAACTGGAAGGGGAAGTGTAGAGGATATGATTTCACCAGTAGAACATGAACTTGTATTTCGTAAATTATATGAAATAGGAAAAAGGGCTTCATTTGATATAAAGACGACAGCTGCTCAGCATTATCGCCGCGTTGTGATGCAGCAAAAGAATAAGGAAGGTAAAAGCAAGCAAAGAATGTGTTATGAAGATGCGCTGCAAAATGGGTTAACTGGAAAAATTGATGGTTTAGGACGAGCGCCAAAAGGAGTCAATGACGGTAACGGCTTTGTTTTCATTTCGCATATTGGTGATGTATATCCAAGCGGGTTACTACCGATTCAAGCTGGGAATGTGAGAGAAAAGCGTTTACGAGATATTTATCGTGATTCTCCAATTTTTCAAGCATTACGTAATCCAGATAGCTATAAAGGAAAATGTGGGAAGTGTGAATACCGTTATGTGTGTGGTGGTTCTCGCTCAAGAGCATATGCGATAACCGGTGATTATTTAGAGAGCGAGCCATATTGTGTATATGTACCGAAAGCTTTAAGAAGCTAGCTAATAAAAAATGTGAGATTCCTATTGTCTTTTTAGGATACATCATGTATACTTCTAATTAGTTGATAACGATTATCAGTATCAACTAAACGTTACTCTTCGTTATGTTGGTCATACCCCTTTTGACTGCGTAAGTCAGAGACAAAATGTTGAAATACCTTGTGTCCTATTCTACAGAATTATGGTAATCTCCAACCTCAACTTATATGCGTTAAGCATGCAAAAAGGATCCTATCCGTGAAGGGATCCTTTTTTGCATGATCCCGCTAACGGAAATGGGCAACAATAAGTAATCAAAGAGCCGCTAGGATAGACCAAAATCACCATAATAACTCTCAAATTAGATAGTTAATATCCATATAAAAGTAAGAAAAGCTGTCTCCAAAAGGTCGTTATTCAACGACCTTTTGGGACAGCTTCTTTCATTTAATCTGCTTCCGTAAATTTCCCATATTGACGCTTATGCATCCAAGTTAATGTACCAATTGTTCCAAGTGATAACAGAACGATGAACATCATTAAAATGCCTGCGTTTTGCCACATAAAGCTGTAGTCTCCACTTGAAATAACCGCTTTATATCCTGATACAGAATATGTCATCGGGAACCATGCGTTAAAGATTTGCAGCGGTTTTGGAATTAACTCAAGTGGGAATGTACCCGCACTTGTTGTTAATTGTAAAATCAATGTCAAGATCGCAATAAAACGTCCTGCATCGCTGAAAGTCGTTACTAAAAATTGAACTAACGCAATAAACGATAAGCTTGTAATAATACTAAACAATATGAAGTATGGAACACTTTGTACTTCAACACCTAACCCAAGCAGTAACACTGCGTCTGCCACAAGTGCTTGAATCACACCAACGGCAAGTAGTACACCAAACTTACTAACAAACCAGCTAAATCCTGATTTCGGTATACCAACTGTTTCGCGTAATGGGAACACGATAGATAATAAGAGTGCCCCAACGAATAAACCAAGAGATAAGAAGTACGGCGTAAATCCTGTTCCGTAGTTTGGAACCTCTGTCACTTTCTCAGTTTCCACTTTCACAGGACTCGCGAACATGTCATATTTGTTCTCGTCACCTTTTGTTTCACTTGTTTTCTCAGCGCCTTCGCCAAGTTTTGTTGCGAGTTCTTTTGAACCGTCATTTACCTTACCAAGACCCTCTGTCACCTTACCAGAGCCATCTGCTAGTTGGTTAACACCATCTGCCATTTGTTTCGAACCAGAAGATAATTCACCTAAGCCACCTGACAATTGGTTTGCTCCTGTAGATAATTGACCTAAGCCTGCTGTTGCTTTACTAGACAGTTGATTTAAACCGCTATTTAAATCACTTGCACCTTTTGATGCTTCTCCTAATTTCTCACCAAATACTTGGAAATTCGTTACAAATGACTGTTGACCTTCTGCTAATTTACCGGCACCGGCAACAAGTTGCTGTTGACCATTTTGTAATTGATCAACACCGTTTTGAAGCGCTACCTGACCAGCATGAATAGCATTTGCGCCACCGGCAAGTTTTGTAGCACCGCCTTGAATTTCATCTGTTTTTCCAGCAAGTCCTTTCACACCTTGTGAAACTTGTTTTGTACCTGCTGCCACATCTTTGCTACCTGCTTCTAATTGTTGAACAGTTGCTTGTAATTTTTGTTTCGCTTCACCATCAGGTAGATTTTTGATTTGTTCATTTAAAGCAACTAAACCGTCCGCAACGCCTTGAGCGCCTTTTGCTGTTTTCTCAGCGCCACCACTTAACTCATTTGCTTTTTGCTGCCAATTTGTTGCACCCTGCGCTAACTCAGAAGCACCTGCGCTAAGACCTTCAGTTCCTTTTGTTAACTCTGGCAATTTCTTTTGCATTTCTTGAACGCCAGCTGATGATTTTTCTAAACCACCATGTAAATCATTAATACCTTTTTGAATTTCTTTTGCTCCACCAGCTAACTTTCCTTGTCCTTCTTGAAATTGAACAAGCCCATCTGCTAACTGTTTAGAACCGTTTGTTAATCTTCCTAGACCGCCTTGGAAGTCTCCTTTTGGATCTACAAATTGACCTAATCCTCCTGAAATTTTCTGGGAACCATCTAATAATTTTCCAACTCCAGTTTGCATTTCACCAGTCTTACTATTTAAAGTATTTAATCCATCTGTTACTTTTCCAGACCCATCCTTTAACTCACCTGTTCCATCATGAATCTTACCAGCGCCCTCACTTCCATCAGCAAAGCCTTTAGAAACATCTTTTAATGAATCAAACATTGTCTCAGCATATGTTTTTGTTACTGAAGCTGATACTTCACCTTTGATTTTTTCAATAGCTGATCCACCAATTTGTGAAGATAAGAAGTTTAAGCTTTCATTTGGAATGAACTCTAGTTTTGATTTTTTAGGGTTTGCATCCAACAATGTTGTTGTATTTTCAGAGAAGTCTTTTGGAATGCGGATCGTCATGTAGTATTTACGATCGTCCATTCCTTTTTTTGCTGTTTTCTCGCTGACAAACTCCCATTTGAAGCCTGTATTTTCTTTCAAATTATCAACAAGTTCCTTACCGGCTTCAACCGGTTTTCCGTTATACACTACACCTTTATCAAGGTTTACAACTGCAACTGGTAAATCATCTAATTGGTCATATGGATCCCAAAACGCCCATAAGAACATACCAGCGTACAATACTGGAATAAATAAGACTGCAATAATTGGAATTAAGATTTTTTTGCTTGTCATAATCGTAGCAAACTCTTTTCCAAGCAGTTTCAATCCTCGCATTGTTTACTCCTCCTTTTTTAAATAATTGACTGCTTTGCTCGATTGGTCAATTTTTGCAAAAAAAAGAAGAAAATAACGACCAATTCATCTTCTCGTATATGTTGCTATTTTCTTGCAATTTTCCCTTTGCTAACCAATGACCGAAACGTTCAATTAGTCATATTTTATGATAATAAGAGGATTATCTCATTTCGACAATCCTTTTAATAAATATAATTCAAAAAGTTCAGCGATATGCTCTTTTTCTAACGGTTCATGATGTTTTTCCCAATCAAAAATGAGCGATACATATAAACGAAGCATAATAAATGCTGTAATTTCTGGATCACATTCTGTAATCTCACCTTTTGCAATTGCAACTTCAAGACGCGATTTAATAAACGTAATAATTGTGGAATCCAATTTTCTCATCACATCTTGCACTTCTTTTGTCCCCATATCTCGCTCTTCTTGAATAAGCTTAATCATGAGTTGATGATCTTTTCGAAACTCTAAAATACGATATAAAGAACGATGTACGTTTTCAAAAAATGGTACATTTGAATCAATTGCCATTTCTGCTACTTGCTTCATTTCTGCAATTAGATCGGAAATGATTTCACCAAACAGTTCTTCCTTATTTTTGAAAAACGTATAAATTGTCCCTTTTCCAACATTGGCAAGCTTTGCAACTTGATCCATTGTTGTTGCTTTATAACCAAATGCAGAAAAAGACTTTGTTGCCACTTCAATAATTGCTCGTTTTCGATCAATTGCCACGTTTTCACCTCCTGAAAATGACTAAATGGATATTTCGGTCAAGTGGTACGTTTGTGATAATACCATAGATTCCTAATGTTCTCAAGTTTTATTTTTACAAACGTACATCTTTACTCCGTCACAAATAAAATTTATTGTATCAAACGAACATGAAAATAAACAAATGCACCCTTCTGTATAATGGCAGGTGCATTTTATTTTCTTCTTATGAAGCTTTCTTTAAATAAATCTGTGCAAGCACCGGATCATGATCACTCATTTGGCCATTCTTTTCCATAAAAGCCCGATTAGTGAGGACTGATGAAAAGTTTCACTTTATGTTGTAGCGATTAATGTGTATAGCCCTGGGATGCGTTTTTCTATTTCTTCTGGTGCAGAAGCGGGAAAGACCCAGCGCTGGTGTGGACCACGTTCCTCAATAAGTTCTTCAATGCGTAAGTTTGCTTTAGCAATCTCTGTAATAATTTCTCCTAACGTCCAGCGACGAATCTTCGTTTTTGGTAGTAGATCTCGCTGCGTTTTATCCAGTAGACTGCTATAAGCAACGTTATCTTCAATAATCTCTTCATAAAAATAATTCCCGTTTGCCTGGAACATTTCATGATCTATCGCTACTAACTTTGTATAGAGAGGATGATAATCCCGAAGTATGAAAGTGCCACCGTCTTTTAGCAGCCCAGCGATTAATTTAAAGAGTGGCTTAAGATCTAAAAAATAGTGGAGTACACCTAGCTCTAATAAAACAACATCGAATGTTTTGGAAGAAGAAATGTCTAGTACATCAGAAACAATATATGTAATAGAGGTTCCTGCAGCATCCGCTAGCTCATTTGCATATTTGGCATTGCTTTCAGAAATATCTACAACTGTTACGTCAGCACCTAATAATGCGAATGCCACAGCTTTATTTCCTTTCGAACCAAGTAAATTTATGATGCGTTTTTCCTGTATATTCTCTATGTAAGGTAAGTAATAGGATACTTCATGGGCTGGATCTTGTAATAATTTCTTTGCATATTCCTTGGGTGTACCGTGCCGATTGGTCCACGCCTCATAGGCAGCAGCGTTCCAACTTTGCTTATTAATTGCGCTTAATTGTTTTTGATTCAATGAGATCGCTCCTTTCTTTAAACATGTATATATTCGGAAGGGATTATTTATTTCCTGTTTTCTTTTATAAAAAGTTTGATTTTTCTGTATTTTAATTGTAAAATACGTGTTATATATGAAAAGCATTGAAAAGGAAAAGTAGAATGAAACCATTCTTTCCAGAGAGCTTCGGGAGCTGAGAAGAAGCAAGAATGTTCATTTGAACAATGGCCTTTGAGCTGCGTCCTGAACTTATCAGATGATAATAGTAGGCGGCGACGAGAGTTGGTTCTCGTTATCAAAACCACAGTATAAGAGCGTAATATTGCTCCGTACTTGACGAGGTCAGTTGTGTGAATAGCTGACGAAATAAGGTGGTACCGCGACTGTTTATACAGCCCCGCCCTTATCTTTTTAGAAGATAGGGGTGGGGCTTTTTATATTTAAAAGGAGGAATAGATGATGAGTACTTTTATTGGTGGAGCTTGGCCGTATGCGAATGGCTCTTTACATCTTGGGCATGTTGCGGGTTTATTACCTGGGGATATTTTAGCTCGCTATTATAGAACGAAAGGTGAAAATGTTCTTTACGTATCAGGAAGCGATTGTAATGGAACTCCGATTGCTATTCGGGCAAAACAAGAAGGGGTTACTGCAAAAGAAATTGCAGACTATTATCATGAGGAATTTGAGCGATGTTTTAAGGAGCTTGGTTTTACGTATGATTGTTATACACGTACAGATGCACAGCATCATCATGAAACGGTACAGAAGATTTTCTTACGTTTGTTAGAAGAAGGATTTATTTATAAAAAGACAGTTGAGCAAGCATATTGCGAAACGTGTACACAATTTTTACCGGATCGCTATGTGGAGGGGGGGTGTCCACATTGCCATGAACCAGCACGTGGGGATCAATGTGATGCATGCTCAGCTATTTTAGATCCACTCGATTTATTAGAAAAGAAATGTAAGCTGTGTGGAAATACGCCAGCAGTTAAGGAAACGGAGCATTTCTATTTTGCCTTGCATAAATTTCAGCCGCAGATTAAAGATGCCGTAGCAGTTGCAAAACGAGAAGGAGCATGGCGTGATAATGCAATCCAATTAATAGAGCGTTACTTAGAAGAAGGATTACAGGACCGGGCTGTATCACGTGATTTACCAATTGGAGTGCCAATTCCAGTTAAGGGATATGAGGATAAGAAAATTTATGTGTGGATTGAAGCTGTTGCTGGTTATTATTCAGCGAGTAAACGATGGGCTGAAGAAACAAGGCAAGATGATGGGGAGTTCTGGAGTAGCAGCGCGAGGACATACTATGTTCATGGGAAGGATAATATTCCGTTCCATTCTATTATTTGGCCAGCTGTATTACTTGGGATAGGAGAAAAGGCAATTCCGCGTCATATCGTTTCCAATGAATATTTAACTGTTGAGAAACGAAAGTTATCGACAAGCAAAAACTGGGCAGTATGGGTACCGGATATATTAGAGCGGTATGATCCAGATTCGATTCGTTATTTCTTAACGATTAATGCACCAGAAAATCGCGATACCGATTTTTCTTGGCGCGAATTTATTTATAGCCATAACAGTGAGTTACTAGGCGCATATGGGAACTTTGTAAATCGTACATTAAAGTTTATTGAGAAATATTATGACGGTGCGGTACCAAAAGGGCATATAAATCTAGAGCTAAAAGAAAGAATAGAGGAATTATATCGCAGTGTAGGAAATGCAATTGAGCAGGCTCATTTTAAAGTAGCAGTAGAAACAATCTTTGAAACGGTACGCTTTGCGAATAAATATTTTGATGAGCAGGCGCCTTGGAAGCAAAGGGAGGAAGAGCCTGTTGCTTGCGAAGAGACGATTTACACCTGTGTATATTTTATTGTGAATTTTGCGCAGTTACTGGAGCCGTTTTTACCGTTTTCAAGTGAAAGAGTGCGGAATATGCTAGCTATTACGAATACGGGCTGGAAATGTGAAAATATATTGCCAGAGCGGATAAGTCATGTACAGCCTTTATTTGAAAGAATTGATATAAAACAAATTGAAAAAGAGGTAGAAAGGTTATATGGAGCATGGAAGTAAAAAGAGCACATGATGTGCTCTTTTTTTAGGCGCTATGCTCTATGCTCTTTTTCTTCTCCTTCCGTGCAGTCAAAATTTGTGGTGTGAAAATACCAAGCAATATGCAAACAATGCCGAGCCATTGCATCGGTGATACGACTTCATGAACAAGAGTGATAGAAGCAATGATTGCTGTTGGTAGTTCTGCAGCACCTAAAATGGTTCCCAATCCTATACCGACCTTTGGTACACCGATGGAGAAGCAAATTACCGGTACAACAACACCGAAGAATCCAAGGAAGAAAGCGTACTTCCATAATCCAGCTTGCAAGGCACCATCCATTAAAAAGGTTGGTGGAAAGAATAAACACACAATAAGTGTAGCACTTGTTGTCATAAGGAAGCTTTTTGTATAGGGTGGTACATTTGTAGCAACGCGGCCACTTGCAAAGACATAAAAGGAAAAAGAGACAGCGGCTAATAGTCCAAAGATAATACCCTTTGTAGAGAAGTTTTGACCAAGCCCTTCAAACACACCGCCTGCAAATAATGTTCCGGCAAATAAAATAATAATAGATATTACCTTTTCGCGGCTTGGTAATGTCTTGTTAGCGACTGCTTCAATGACTACTCCAATCCAGGTAAATTGAAAGAGTAGAACAACAGCGATGGAAGCAGGTAATTCTTCTACAGAAATCGCGTAGAAAATCCCGGTCATGCTCATTGTTGTTCCGACAGCTAATAAGGTCAATGCTTGTTTTTTCGAGACTTTATGACGCGAGAAGAAAAGAACGAGCAATAAAAGTCCCACCCAACCAAATACATATTGTCCACCTAGTAACTCATGTGCAGAAAACCCGTTCATAAAGCCAAGTTTGAAAATTGTAGAAAGTACGCCGTAGCTGCAGGCGCCAAATAAAACTAATAATGAAAACTTAAATTTCTCCATAAAAAATCCTCCTTCGACAAATAAAAAACGCCCGCTGTCCAATTCAGGACAGCGGGCGAACGAAACAGAGTGAAAACTCTACAAAATTCCGCCACTCACAATCGTGTGTGAGTTTGGATATAAAACATTTGATAATGACTATGACTCTAGTTTATAGCAATCTCTTTTACATTTTCAATATAAAGTAGATGTAATTCTTTTCGCAAGTTTTGTGTGTTTTTTTAGAAATCACATGTGAGAAGAGTTGCGCGTATCTTCTAAAATAAGGATAAGTGAATTTCTAAAAGTTAACTATGCGAAAATGAGAGAAAAACGCAATTTTTTCGTATATAATAAAGGAGAAATGAAAAAATTTGAAAATATATAATAGATATTAGGAGAATTTGCATGAATATGGGGTATTTTAGTATTTCCCTTACAAAAATGTAATCTAAATGTAAGCTATTGTGATAGTTATTTCGACAATTTTTTTATACAATAATAGTAACAGTTTGAACGTGATAGATGCTGTAGATAAGAGAGAAAAGGAGAGATCGACATGGAATGGATTCATGAATTATTTCAGCAATACGGTTACTATGTAGTACTTGTAGGGTTGCTGTTAGAGTATATCGCGCTTCCGTTTCCGGGAGAGCCAACACTAGCATACGCGGGTTTTTTGGCGCATCAAGGGGATTTACAATTACCACTTTTAATTATCTTATCATGTATTGGAACGAGTGTTGGGATGACAATTCAGTACTTTTTAGGTAATAAACTTGGTATGCCGTTCGTACAGAAGTATGGGAAGTATGTGTTTTTAACGCAAAGAAAAATTGATTTAACGAGAATGTGGTTTGATAAATATGGATACTTCCTTATTTTTATCGGATTCTTTATTCCAGGTGTACGCCATTTTACTGGATACTTTGCAGGCATTATTAATTTACCATTCCGTCGCTTTGCTATAACGATTTACTCTGGTGCTCTATTCTGGGTATCTTTCTTCTTAATCGGTGGCTATTGGTTAGGTGGAAACTTACATGATATATTTGGAGTACTTGGACAACACATTGGGAAAATTATCTTTGGAGTGATTGTTATTGTAGCAATTACGTTAGGAGTTCGTTTCCGCAAACAATTAAAACGCGTATTTGTACAAAGTGCAAATTAATATGGAATCCATTCTATGTCGGAAATTGGAAGAGGTAGTGCTGATAGGCACTGCCTTTTTTATTTTCCTTTTAAGTTTCATGTGAAAGTTTGTTTTATAGAGTCATTTTGACATACATTAATGTCAAAATGACAATGATAATTGACAACTATGAGGATATTATTTACAATTTTAATTAAATAAACGAAAAAGAGGTCGAATATGAAGCTTCAAAATCGAGTGAGAGAATTTCGAGCAAAGCATCGAATGTCACAGGGTGATTTAGGGAAAGTAATTGATTCATCGCGGCAGACGATTAGCTTAATTGAGCGCGGAGATTATGCGCCTTCAATTGTTTTGTCGCTGAAGATTGCGCATGTTTTTGGAGTACCGGTGGAGGAGATATTTACATTAGTAGAGGGGGAAAAGGACGATGAGAAGTAAAAAGAAAGGGAATTTGTTTACGATTTTGAAGATTTTAATGGCTATGATGGGTGGTTTTGGTGTTGGTTTTATATTAGCGGATGCTTTTGTACCAGGACGAAGAATAGTACCTGCGCCTAGTTATTTAGTAATCATTGCGCTTATTTTATTTGCCGTAGGGATTATGTATCGAATTTGGAAAACGACACGTTTCTTAAATAAATTACGTGATGAAGAGGAAAGCATTCAAGGTAGACGGTTAGGAGCACAATTAATTTATTTACGTGCAAGTGAAATCATTATACCGTCTTGGGGAGTTTATGCATACATATCTTGCTATCGCTCTTATATAACAAATACAATGTCATTATTTGAAGTTGGAAATGTAATTGCATCTTCAGTAGGGATCATTGTCGTTATCTTATTAGGCGTTATTATGAAAAATCGATACAACGCACTGTATCCAGAACAGAGCGTAACATATTCACAATCACTTGAGATGTGGGCAAAAAATGCAGATGAAGGACAAACTCACATCGTTCATGAAGCAGGGTATCGAGCTTATCAATCTACAAATATTGTTCTTGTATGCGTATGGTTGGCTGCGATTATTTATACGCTTTGGACGGGAGAAGGTTTCTTCTTTATTGGTATGATTTCATTTGTATGGGTATTGCATATTGGGAAATACATGTATGAAATGCATAAGGAAATGATTTATTAATGTTAAAGATTACTGAGGGGAGAAACAAGGTGGATATTTTGAAAAGGCCAGTTTTTTCTATAGTTATTGCTTTTGTTTGTTCAGTTATATATGGATGGATCAGACCAGAAAAAATGCAAGGGTTTATGGAAATATGGGGAGTACTGCTTATTGGAGTACTTGTTCTTGCAATTCATGAACTTGGGCATGTTATTTTTGGTTTGCTAAATGGTTTGAAGTTTAAATTTATGGTAGCAGGCCCTATTACTATCCAAAAAGAGGGAGAGAAAATACGGATAAGAGAAAATAAATTGTGGTTGTATTTTGGAGGCGTAGCTATGTTGTTACCTCCGTCTATACATACACCAAATCTTTCAAAGAAATGGGCATGGATGACGCTAGGTGGACCGATAACAAGTTTGGTGTGCGGTTTGTTAGCTGGTTATGTATACATGGTGAGCTACTACCAATTTCTTTTATATTTTTCTGTATTACATTTAGCAATCTTTTTAGCTACAGTGATTCCAATGAAGGGAATTATGCTTAGTGATGGCAAACAATTTTTAATCTTAATTAAAGGTGATGAAACGGCGCAGCAGCATTTACATAGTATTCAAGTATCTAGCGAGTTGTGGAGCTTCAAGCGGCCAAAAGATTGGGACGAAAAGTTAGTAGAAATAAGTGAAGAAAAAATAAAGGGCGATGAAGAGGTAAGGGAAGTACTGAGTGATCTTATGCTCACGTTTTATTCGCGATGTGATAGAGAAGGAATGGAAACAGGGATCATTTGCCTAGAACAGGTTTTACAAATACCTGTTACAAAAGAAAATAAATATTTTGTTGGTGGTTTTCATAGCTGGTATTTGTTATATAAAGTGATATATGATATGGACGATGTTTCTTTACAAGATATGAAGCAGCACGCGAAGGCTATAACAAAATTGGACCCGCATGGGTATTACCGTACACATGCAATCTTAAAATATTTAGAGAAGGATGCGGAATCCTTTCATGCATATATGAAGAAGGCAGAAAGTGAGTTAAAGAATGCTGAAAAGAGTGGAGTCGGTTATTTACAATTAGAACGAGAATGGTTCCAGCTTTTGCAAAAGAAACTCGTAATCTAGAGGATATCTTACGCTGAGTAAGATATCCTCTTTTCTATATATAATTTTATATAGCTTGATATAGTGAATGGTGAGGATCAAGGCGTGTCGTATTTTGTGGAACGGTCGATATATTGCAAAAAGAGGCTGGAAGATTCATCTTCCAGCCTCTTTTGTATTAAGAGTTGCTCTCGATCCCTCGACCATTTTCTTCTTCAGGGTCTTGTAATAGGTTAAACACATCTGCTAAGCAAAATGCGATAAACCAAGTCCAAAGACCGTGGAAGAAAGCTGAGCTTAATTGTAATGGTAATGTGTAATTCGTCATTGAGAAGGAAATACATCCTCCAACGATTCCGATCATTGTTAATAACATTGTTTTTTGAGCATTTTCTTCTGGATTAAAGAGGAAGAAAATGTATCCGCCTAATATTGAAGCGCTTACAAGTGATTCGATGCCATTAAAAATGATATGTTCTCCAAGCTGAATGTTTGTCCAGAAGAAAATCATGCCGCCGATAAGAGCAAACAGGACAGCTACCATGTACCGTATATGTTGATTCATATGTTCATCTCCTTATGTAATAAGATGATTTGGAAGTCAAAAAGGTAGGTATAGTAATAGAAGTAAATTTTAGTTGTACGTATCTTTTTTAGAGTAATGAAGAATAATTAAGATAATTGGTCACTTTGAACCGTTTCTTGTATGATGCGAAAATGATTCGTTATTACGTAAACTTGCACTTGAGATATACCCGACTTCTCGTTTCTTTTTGCTTATACAAGTAAGAGAAACTCCCAAGTCTATACATTCTTTTTTGTGAGTCTTATTGTATTATAACATATTTAGTTTAATAATAATAATAGAATTATCTGATTTTACAATGAGTGTAAAAATAAAAGCGCAAGGAATTCGAATTCCTTGCGCCTTCTTATATACGTTTGAAACGTCCAACGATTTCAACGGTTTCTGTAATATTCATAAACGCATGATTGTCTACATGACGAATGATACGCTTTATTTCTCCTAATTCGTAACGGGTTACGACAGTGTAAATCATTTTTTTCTTATGGTTGGTATAGCCGCCGACAGCGTCTACCATCGTTACACCACGTATGCCGTGATGCAGTAGTGCGCTTTTAATTTCCTCGCCTTTTTCTGTAATTGTCATTATCGTTAATTTAATGTGTTTTGTATGTACAGCATCAATTACTTTGCTGACAACAAAACGACTAATTAATGTGTACAGTGTAATATCCCATCCGAAAATAAAGCCAGCGACAACAAGTAAGATTAAGTTGAAGCCAAAAATAATAGCACCAATCGAAATGTCTTTATATTTCGCTACAATCAATCCAACAACATCAAAACCACCTGTTGAAGAAGCAAATCGGAATATAATCCCTGAGGCTGCACCACAGATGACCCCACCAAATACAGAAGAAAGTAAAATATCATCTGATACTTGATGTACTGGGATAATGTTCATGGCAAGTGATGATACAGCCACGAAATACGCTGTTAAAAAGGTTGTCTTCTTTCCTAAGTAAAAGTGACTTAAAATGAGAAGAGGGATATTTAGTAAAAAGATAAGTGCACCGATATTATAATGCATTAAATAACCGATAATCATCCCAACTCCAGCGAAACCACCGCTAATCATATTATGCGGGATAAAAAACATATTCATTGAAATAGCATACAAAATGGAAGCTATAAAAATAACAATCAACTGTATTACAAATTCTAAATGAAATGTTCTAGCTGCTGGGAAGGATAAAAAGGCGGTGTCGGGAACGTAATCGGCGTCTCCTAATTGACCCATAGTATGTTTCATCTCCATATTCATTTTTGATTACAAGAAGAGAATAATGCTTTTTTCAAAAACTGGCAATAGTTTTATTATAATACGAAAATTTTATAAATTTCTAACAAATCAAGCCTATTCAGTTATATGTGTGAATATACTAAAGAAAGCGAATACAATGATTTTCTATATTGTTTTTGTGAGAGAATATGCAAAATTCATTTTTTGAAAATAAAAGGAAATAGAGAATGTTTGTTGAATGTGCTACAATGAGCTCATTAAGGATGTGAAGCAATGGAATTTTTATTGCAAGATGCAATTCTATATATAACTTTTGTAACGACAGCGCTTTGTTTATTAGAAGTCTTTTTTCTCGCTAATGTTTCTCGCTTTGTACGCCAACAAACATCAAGCGGTAGACAAAAAGCTTTCGCGATAGTTGATACGTGTGAAGAGCGTATAGGGAATATCCCGCTTTTCTCTATCTTCTATAAATATGGAATGGTTCGTTCGGTTCGCAGACAAGAATCGAGCGGAGAGAGTGACGAGGTCGGTCCGTATACACCAATGTTTCGCTAACTAATTACGAAACATTGGAGGAATAAGTATGTTAAAATCATACCGAGCTGTGCTCGTTAGTTTATCATTATTACTTGTTTTTGTTTTATCTGGTTGTAGCAGTACGGCACCAATTGATGCACATAGTACGGGGGTTTGGGATCACTATTTTGTTTATCCAATCTCGCTTATGCTTCAATTTGTTGCTCATCATGTACCTGGTGGAAGCTTTGGGATTGCGATTATTATTATTACGCTTTTGGTTCGCTCAGCAATGATCCCATTAGCTGTTTCGCAATATCGTAGTCAAATGAAAATGAAAAAAATGCAGCCACAGATGCAAAAGTTGAAAGAAAAACATGGTGATGTAAGCAAAGATATTGAAAAACAAAAACAATATCAAAAAGAAATGTCAGAACTAATGAAAACAGGCGGGTGGAATCCTTTGGCTGGTTGCTTGCCACTTCTAATACAAATGCCGATTTTTTCAGCATTGTATTATGCGATTAGCAGGACTGAAGAGATTCGTACATCTTCATTTTTATGGGTAAACTTAGGACATGCAGATCCGTATCATATTTTACCGATTCTTGCAGCGCTAGCAACATTTATTCAAATGAAGGTTATGCAGTCAAATGTGACACCTGGAGAGCAAGTTCAAATGCTGAAAGTGCAACAGTTCATGATGCCAGCAATGATTTTATTTATGGGATTTGCGGCGCCATCAGGACTTGTATTGTACTGGATTACAGGTAACATATTTACAATGCTACAAACCATTGTGCTTAGAAAAGTAATGGATCGTGAAGAAGGACAATTACAAAATGCATAGAAGAAAGCCGCTCAATTGAGCGGCTTTTATTGATTTGTTGAAGTTTATCTAATGGTTAAGGAAAAATTAAGAAAACCAATTTACTATGTGAATTGTATACGAAGGTGTACAAGTTTTAGAAAGTTATTTGATATGAAATGAAGGAGGAATTTTCATATGAAGAAGAAAACAATTGGGTATGTAGTAGCTGCAGGAGCTTTATCACTAGGAATTATGGGAGGGGCAGGTATCCCTGCTTTTGCTGCAGCTAGCACAGACAATTCTACACAAGCCACAGAACAAACTAAGAAAGGGACTTCGTATCAAAACTTGGATGAAGCAACGAAACAAAAAGTGCAAACGATCATGCAGGAAGCGAAAAAGCAATTAGCAGAACTAGGTGTGAAACTTCCTGAAAAAGGGAAACGAGGAGAAATGTTTGCTAACCTGGATGATCAGGCAAAAGAAAAGGTAAAAGCAATCATGGAGCAGAAAAAGTCTGGTACATTAACACATGAACAAGTAAAAGAGAAATTGGCTGAGCTAGGTGTGAAGCTTCCTGAAAAAGGGAAACGAGAAGAGATGTTTGCTAACCTGGATGATCAGGCGAAAGAAAAAGCGAAAGCGATCATGAAGAAAGAAAAAGCAGGAACATTAACTCATGAACAAGCAAAAGAGCAATTAGCAGAACTAGGTGTGAAACTTCCTGAAAAAGGGAAACGAGGAGAAATGTTCGCTAACCTTGATGAGGCGACGAAAGAAAAAGCGAAAGCGATTATAGAGCAGAAAAAAGCAGGAACATTAACTCATGAACAAGCAAAAGAGAAATTGGCAGAACTAGGTGTGAAGCTTCCTGAAAAAGGGAAACGAGAAGAAATGTTTGCAAACCTTGATGATGCGACAAAGGAAAAAGCGAAAGCTATCATGAAAAAGGCAAAAGAGCAATTAGCGGAGCTTAACGTTAAATTTCCAATCAAGGATTAATGGGAGCAAGCGAATAATTGATTAAAATACAGAAGATACGAAGACTTTTAATAGAACGGTCTTTCGGATGGTGAAATGAAAGAGACTGTGTATAGGATTTATTTGAGGCTAAACTTCTCCCACTGGAGAAGTTTGGCCTTTTTCATTATGCAAATGATTTCTATACCAGAAAGAATTTATTCGGTATTGGGCAGTAGGGCACCATACGAGGAAGATAGATGGGGATTATTATATTAGGATTAAAAAAGTGTTAAAATAATTATGAAATGAGCGTTTATGAAGCTTGTAGAAAATTTTAAGAAAAAAATTTTTCATATGATATATATATAAACACTCTTGATTTTTTTGAAAAATTCAATATAATGAACATTAACTACAAAATTCGACATCAAGAAGTGATGATGAGGACACGATCGATTTTTTACGATTCTCAGAGAGGGAAGTCTTTGGCTGTGAGCTTCCTAATACGGAAAAATAGATTACCACCTCTGAACTGCAGCAGTGAACGAACAATTAGTAATTGCTTGCCGGCAAACACCGTTATCTAGACTTGAGGAATTGGTGAAGTATGTTATTTTACTGATGAAACAAGGGTGGAACCACGAATACAACACTCGTCCCTTTTTTAGGGAGGAGTGTTTTTTTATTTTATTTTTGCATCACACTAGAATTGGAAGGAGGATACGCAGCATGCATCATGATGAGAAAAACAAAATTGGTTTAACTGTAGCACTATCTATCGTTGTGGGGACTATTATTGGGTCTGGTGTATTTATGAAGCCAGGAAGCGTATTAGATTACTCGGGGAGTTCGAATATGGCAATTCTCGCTTGGGTAGTAGGTGGCTTGTTAACGCTAGCTAGCGGTTTAACTGTAGCTGAAATTGGAGCGCAAATTCCGAAAAATGGTGGATTGTACACGTATTTAGAGGAGATTTATGGGAGCTTTTGGGGGTATTTATCCGGCTGGATGCAAACAATTGTATACGGCCCAGCTATTATTGGAACATTAGGTTTATATTTTAGCTCTTTAATGATTAACTTTTTCTATTTAGATAAAGTATGGAATTTACCAATTGCAATTGGAACAGTTGTGTTCCTTGGTGTTGTTAATAGTATGGGAACGAAGTATGGGGGGATTGTCCAAACAATTACGACATTCGGAAAGATGATTCCAATTGTATTAATTGTTGTGTTAGGTTTTTGGAAAGGGAATAGCGATATCTTTAATGTAGTTGTACCATTATCAGAAAACCAAAGTATTGGAATGGCAATTTTAGCAACGTTATTTGCTTACGATGGCTGGATTTTACTTGCTTCTATTGGCGGTGAAATGAAGAATCCAACAAAGTTATTACCAAAGGCAATGACAGTGGGGATTTTAATTGTAACAGTTGCTTACGTATTAATTAACTTAGCTCTACTGAAAGTATTACCAGCTGCGAAAATCGTGGATCTTGGTGAAAATGCGACAGCGACAGCAGCAAGTATGTTGCTTGGAGAATATGGCGGGAAAATCATTAGTATCGGTATTATCATTTCTATTTTTGGATGCTTAAACGGAAAGATTTTAACATTCCCGCGTATTCCAATGTCAATGGCGGAACGTGGACAACTTCCATTTTCTAAGTTTATTGCAAAGGCACATGAAAAATTTAAAACACCAGCAAATGCGATTACTTTTGAAATTATATTAGGGATTATTTTAATGATTATGAGTGATCCAAATAAGCTTTCCGAGATTTCCGTATTTATTATTTATATTTTCTATGTGATGACATTTATCGGCGTCTTTATTTTACGAAAACGTAATGAAGGGAAAGAACGTGCATACAGTGTACCACTATTCCCGATCGTACCAATCGTGGCGATTTTAGGATCACTATTCGTAATTGGAAGTGCGATTATTAATGATTGGAAAAGCTGTTTCTTATCGATTGGAATGGTATTTACAGGTCTTCCGGTTTATTGGTATTTAAATAAGAAAAAAGAAACGCAGTCTTAAAGAATAGGGATAGTGAAAAGAGCGGGCATATGATATGTCTGCTCTTTTGTTTGTAAAAAATTTCCGGGTGTGTGCAGGAGAATTTACACTTGATTGCAAATGTCGTTTTGGTTACTATGATTGTAGTAACCAAAAGTGAACGAGAGAAAGTGTGGGGAAAAACTTGAATTTTCGTGTATATATTTTAGCTATTGCGGCATTCGTAGTCGGGACGGTTGAATTAATTATTGGGGGTACGCTGGATTTAGTAGCAAATGATTTAGGCGTATCTATTAGTGTAGCTGGGCAATTAATTACAATATTCTCTGTTGTATTTGCTCTTTCAGGGCCAATTTTATTAGCGATGACAGGGAAAATTGAGCGTAAAACATTATATATCAGGGCATTATCTATTTTTTTAATTGGTAATATCATTTCAGCATTTAGTTTGAATTACGGGATGCTCATGTTCTCAAGGGTCATTTGTGCAGCAAGTGGGTCGTTGATTATCGCATTGTCAGTAACGTTAGCTTCTAGTGTGGTGGCACCGCATTTTCGTGCGCGTGCAATCGGAATTATTTTTATGGGGATTAGCGGGTCGCTTGTACTTGGTGTACCACTCGGTCTTGTCCTTGGGAATGCATACGGATGGCGTGCTCCATTTGTTTTAATTTCAGTATTAACGGTTATAGCAATTGCGAGTATTTCTTTATTCTTAACAAAAGTTCCACCAGTAGCTGTATTGTCGATAAGAGAACAAATTGCTACTTTGAAAGATAAAAAGATCGTTAGTGCGCAGTTAACATCATTCTTATTTTTAACAGGGCATTTAACACTGTACGCATATTTAACACCCTTTTTAAAAGATGTGATGCATGTGGAAGCAAACTGGATTAGCGTATTTTACTTTATTTTCGGCATTGCAGCAGTAATCGGCGGCGGATTTGGTGGTTGGCTTGCAGATAAGTGGGGCTCGAAGAAAAGTATTATCTCCATTATTATCATCTTTGCATGTGCCATCTTTATCTTACCGATGATGACATTTTCATTTCCGCTATTTATTATCATGATGGGGCTTTGGAGTATGTTAAGCTGGGCAATTTCACCAGCGCAGCAAAATTATTTAATTGAAATTGCACCGGAATCAGCTGGTATTCAGCAAAGCTTAAACAACTCAGCGCTTCATTTAGGAATTGCACTTGGTTCAACGGTAGGCGGAGCTGTTATTGAACAATCGTCGGTTATATATAATGCATGGGTAGGCGGAGGCTTTGTGATTTTAGCACTGCTTTGCGCGGTCTTCTCGATTACGAGAGGGCAATCTACTCATGTGGCAAAGAAGGAATCTATCGTTTGATAGATTCTTTTTTGTTTGAAGTGAATTGAAGGATTTACCATTATGATATAGAAGGGTACAGGGAGAGGAGTGATGGTATATGGATTTGGAATCGGCGATTGGCTTTTTTGCGATGGTGTTACCAGTTTTTCTGATTGCTTTTGTACTACGATGGATTCGCTTCCTCTACCATAATTCTGAGAAACAGGTTCAGCAAAATGAGAAGATTATTGAGTTATTAACTGAAATAAAAAAGCAAAATGAAAAATAGCAAAGAGAGCTCCTTTGCTATTTTTAATATCGTAACTTTATTAAAATGCTGCGTATTTCCTCATCATTCATAAAGAGATCGTGATGTTTCTGTGTAATTTTTGCAAGTGCAACATCATGATAGAAGAACTCCGTAAAGAATTTTACGAATGGCGGAGACATTGTTTTCATCGCTTGCCACGATTCTTGCTCTACCCCAGCAAATAAAATTTCACGATCATCAACAATAAGAAGTAAGTAACGTTCTAATGCGTTAGGTTCTTCAGTTGGAATGAGAAAATGAACATTTGACAGTTCTGTTTTCACATCTCCAACTACAAGTGCTTCAATATCAATGCCTTGCTTTGCTTGTTTCTCAAGTAAGGGAAGATATTCTAAAAAGGTATCATTCCAAGCGGAAATACGGATAGATTGTTTCGCGTCTTCTACTAACTGCTTACTTTGTACTTGAATAGAAGACTGCATTTTTAAGCTCCAAACGCGGTCATCTGTAAAGGATCGTTTTGAAATATTTGTTTGAAGTTCTTTAATATTCGATTGAAATTCTGTCGTTAATTTTTGAATGGCAAGATCCAGTGGTAGGGCGGTATATAGCTTTTTCTTTTCTGAGACGGAATCCATAACCATTCCTTTATCGATGAGGCGCGCTAATACTTCATATATTTTTGCTTTTGGAACACCCGAATGTTTTACAATCGTTGTTGTATCTAGTGGTTCATCGCTTGAAACTACGACTTCATATGCCTGGCTTTCGTATTGTGAGAAACCGAATTTTTGTAACATAATGCCCTCCGAACAAGTTAGATTCTATACTAAGATTGAACTACTCCCATCTACCTCTACACGAGCTTGAGGTGGAGGATTCTCCTGTTTCTGCCCTAGCAAAAACAGTTCCCCTCGTTCAACAAAGAGGATACAACGATATAGAAGTTCAGTAGTGTCCTTATGTAAGACAACCCATTCTATCTTCCAAGGAAAGGAAAACAAAACAGGTACAGCTACCTTCTTCTTATATCGAGAGTAGAACACCTTGTCATGCATCCAGTTCCTAGACTTGTTATCTGCTCTGGTAATAAGCGTAAGAGACTGGGACAAGGCGTTCTTTTTTATGATGCAAATAGTTTTGCTAGTTTTTTCTTTTCATTTTCAAATAAGTGTAATCGTTCGGTTTGTAATGCTTCTTTCAGCAAATCCACATCGTATAGCTGATAGAAATGATGCGTGCGAATATCCAATCGATTATTTAGTTGATGCCAATGACTCCAGTGATGTGCGTCTTTCTTTGGAATATAAGAATGCAGTACCTGGGGCACTTTTTCTTTATATCCTAACCCCCGGCGACCGATCGTAAAAGCCGCAGATTGATGAATAGAGATACCGAATTTCCGCATATATTTCATCTTTCCTGCAATCGAAGTGTAAGCGGGATTGACTTGAAAGACAGCCACGCCCCTTTTATCCGCGCGACTGAGGAGCGCACTTGTCATCTTCTCGTAAGCGAACATACTTTTCATTCGATTCACCCGCTTATTTCCGTATCGATCCCCTGTTTTCGATTGAGTCGTATCTAACTTCTCTATTACGATCGGCTTGTTATACCGCCCGGCTAAGTCCACTAAGCGAACGGCTTCCGCTTCGATTATCTTTGTGATTTGTCCGGTAGATTTAACCATGATAGAAAAGCGAAGGGAACCACTTCCTTTGTAATTCCCATCCTTCGTTACATTTACCCAAGCAAAATGCTCGAGATTGCAATCCACACCAATTACACCATCCGATTTACTATAATTTATGTGGGGATTTTCCGGTACATCGACTAAGCATTTCACAACATAATACGCCCCATAGTCTTCCACAGACCACGCAATCGGTTTGCCATGTTTTTTCTTATTCTTACACTGTAATTGGGTTGTAATGATTTTCTCAATAATTTTTTGTCCATATGGGAATGTAACAACTGGAAACATAATCGGTTTCCCTGTACTTGTCGTCATCCATAATTCCTGCTTCGCAAGCACATAATGAAACACAAAATTTCCATGTTTGGCATCTTTACGACCAGATGGAATAAGTTGTTTATTTCGAGCACGAGAAAATAATATTTTCCATTTGTCATGGTTACGTACAAACCCATCGATGGTAAATTGAGAGCGAAACAGTTTTTTACTTCCAAATACTGCGCTTGGAATATGCGTTTTATATGATGCAAGTTTCTGTGTTAAACGGAATTGTCTGTGGGTTAAAAGGCCGATTTTCGCCTGGATTCTTTTGATTTGAACATCTAAGTACTGGTGCTCAAACAGATATTCATTCAGCCAAATCAATGTGTCTTCTTTACGAGACAAAAAGATAATATTGTTGTGCTTCGCAAAGCGGGTGTTTTTCGGAAACGCTAACTTTCCTTTCACACAACTTTGTTTGATTTTACGAAAGTTTGTCAGTTTTGTCCGTTCTTGTTTCAACTTTTTCTTGAGTTTCTTGATTTTCTCTTGTGTTTGTTTCTCATATGTTTTTTGTAACTCCATTAAACCTGTAAACAACGCCTTTGCTTCTTGTACCGCACTGTTTGCATAGTAATCATTTAATTGATAGTTCCGCTTGAGAACCAGATGAAGACTGTCTGTATGCCTCTTACGGTTCCAACGTTTTTCTCGGACGATTGTTTGAAACGCAAAGCGTTTCGCCTGATTAAATGTTTCGATTGTCTCTGTTAGTGCATCTACCATTTCATGCGGTAAATCTATCTTATAGATCCGTTTCGAAAAATACGCTTTCTTCACCTGTTCTCACCTCGTTTTATTTGATAAGATCATTATACACCGAAACAAACGTACGTTCTGCAAAAAGAGACGTTTTCTTTAAAAAAGAAAAAAACGATTCATCCCCCACCTTCACCTCGTTTAGAGGAGGGGGTCTTCTCAGTTAAAATGATAAAGAAGTATAAGCATTTACACAAGTACTTCACTTTTTAATCAGGAAAAAGAAAAAATAGAGTCATCATACATAGACTCTATTCTTTGTTGTATGTTTAATTATGAACCGCCTTGAACATAAGTGCGCCATTGTTTTCAGTAACAGTTAATGTACCGTTAATTGCTCGAGTTGAGAATTGCTTTGTTTGAAAATAATCTTTCGAACCGAGTTGTTCTAGAATAGTGTTCATGTCTTGCTCACTTAGAGCTGAGTCAATAGAACGAATGACAGTCTTTATTGTGGAATAAAAGGCGTCAATTTGTTCTTTAGATGTACCGGATCCAGCGATAGCAACAGCAGCGATACCGCCAGTTGCTTTATAAATGGAAACGCCTAATCCAAATTTAGTATTAAAGATTCCGTTATATGTTGCGATTTGTGCTGTTTCAGTAAAGAGTTTAATGCTGCTTACGTTAATGCCATTTGAATTTCCAACTGAGTTAATTGAATTTACCAGTTTTTGCATGACTTGAGCCGTATCTACTGAAGCTGGTGGAGGAGTTGGATTAGGTGGAGGAGTTGGATTAGGTGGAGGAGTCGGAGTTGGAGTTGGAGTCGGAGTCGGTGCTGGATCGGGTTTCGGCTTTGGATCAGGCTTTTCTACTGGTTTTGGATCCTTCTGCCATAAGTCACAAGCTGTTGTTCCAAATAAGAGGGGAATGGCTAATAGAGTGAGAAGTAACTTTTTCAATTGTCCACTTCCTTTCAAAAGGATAAGTTGATTATGGTGGTTCTTAAAAGGATAACACCAATATATGCACAACCAGTGGAAAAGGATTACAGAGGATAAGTATATTATGAAAAATAAATTAAAAGTATAGTTATGGTTAGTAAAGTAGGGGAGAGTTTTGTACAATAGAAATGAAACAAACATAGGAGGGAACTACCATGGCAATTGTTGATGTATCGATTATTCCAGTTGGAACAGGTAATCCAAGCGTAAGTGAATATGTAGCAGAAGTACAAAAAGTGTTAGAGAAAAACGCGGATCGCGTGAAGTACCAATTAACACCGATGAATACAGTAATTGAAGGAGATCTCCCTGTATTACTTGAAGTAATTCAACAAATGCATGAAGTGCCATATACAAAAGGTGCAAAGCGTGTAGCGACAACAATTCGTATTGATGATCGCCGAGATAAAGAAAGCACAATGGAGAAAAAATTAAATTCTGTTCGTTCGAAATTATAGGAGAAAGCAGCGATTTTCGCTGCTTTTTTGTATGGGTAAATTAGGTAAGATAAGTGTATCCATGGTACACTTTTTTATTATTGATTGTGGTACCTAGGGAAGGAGGAAAGGGAAATGAGTGACAAATTTAATGAGCAGTTTGATGGCTTACTTGAAAAGTATACAGAATTGTTACTAGGGGAAGGCAGTGAAGAGAGAAAAGAACAAGTGCAAAAGTGGGCACTGTACTCTTACATTGCTAAAACAATGCCAGCTTTAGTCAAGCATTGGAATGAGACATATCCAGAGGCAAAAGAAGAGATGGTAAAGTTAATCTCTGATATTAAAAGGTTAAATGAGGAACATCGTAATCAGAAATAAGAATGAGAAACCATTTTGTGATTTTTTACAAAAAAAGCTTGGGGATCAATAGACCTCAAGCTTTTAATTCATATAGAGGAATTGTTTGATGGTTTCGTAGTTATCTCTAAACACCAATTATTGCATCGCATGACACTCCCTGGCGGATATTCGAAGTCACACTCACTAATAAATAAGAAGTCGAGCTTTTGGCAAATAGCGTTTGAAGCAGGATTATTGATGGCGGGAAAAGCATGAATGAATCTGTACTTTTGTTCCATTTTAGCATGAGCGATAGCTTTTTCGACGGCTTTTGTTGCTATTCCTCTCCCTTGAAATGGTGGTAGGACGCTCCAGCCAATTTCGTATACGTTCTCTTCTTTCCGGTAGCTGTCCCAATATCCTACACTACCAATAATTTCGAGTTGCGGAAGAAGGACAATGCTAAACATACGTCCAGTTCCCAGCTCACTAATCTTAAGGTACCGCTCGTGACGAGCAAGTAGTTGTTCTTCAGTCTCAGGCCCTCCTAAGTATTCTAGCATCTCAGGTACATTCATAAGACGAAGTAAAGTAAGATTAGCATTGTTCCAAGGCTCAATTCGAATTTGTTGTACATTCATTCTTTCTGGCATTTTTCACACTCCAATACGTGTTTTCCATCCGGGTAAAATTTTATATACTATGCAGGGATAGTACCTTTCAATGAAACCGGGATTCTATGTTTTTACACTTGATTTTCTATGGGAGAGAACTAAGTACCTCAGGATTTTATATTTGTATTCATTTTTAGTCGTATTAATATCTTTGTATAACTTATAAAGAGAAGTAAGAGGTATGACGAGTATTGTCGAATTTTTATTTTAGGCTAGTTGTTCACCTGTTTTTCTAGTTTTATTTTAAATGTCGAAAAATTTTTATGGATATTTAAAAGCGAGAATATGGGCTTTTGAATATTTTTATAGTATTTTATAAATTATCTAAATAATTATTTGTATCAAATAATTTTAAAGAATGATATAATTTTGAAGAGGGGCAAAAAACAGACAAAGTACAGTCATAGGGGTGAATTACATGGAACAATTAATGCGAAATTCGTTTCTTTTCTTGTCAAAAAATAAAGCGCTAACAAAACTGGCTAAGAAGTACGGTTTACGCTTTGGTGCAGGGCGCTTTGTCGCAGGGGAGACAATTGATTTAGCTGCTGCAGCTATTAAACAATTAAATCAACAAGGGCTTTGTGTGACAATCGATTATTTAGGTGAGTTCGTTGATAATGAAGCAGAAGCAAATGAAATGGCAAGCCAATCGATTGAAGCAATCCGTGCAATTGGACGCGAAAAACTTGATTCACAGCTTTCTTTAAAAATGACTTCTATGGGGTTAGACATCTCAGATGAAATCGTAATGAATAATATGCGCCGCATTTTAGAGGCTGCAAAAGAAAACGGTGTGTTTGTTACGATTGATATGGAAGACTATACACGCTGTGGAAAAACAATTGAGATCTTTAAGCAATTAAAATCTGAATACGATAATATCGGTACTGTTATTCAAGCTTACCTATATCGTACAGAAAAAGACATCGAAGATTTAAATGCATATAGTCCTAATTTACGTCTTGTAAAAGGGGCTTATAAAGAACCAGAAGAAGTGGCGTTCCCGGACAAAAAAGATGTAGATGAAAATTATAAAAAAATTATTAAAATGCACTTATTAAATGGAAATTATACTGCTATTGCTTCACACGATGAGGCAATTATTGAATATACGAAGAAACTTGCCGAAGAATATAATATTTCACGTGATCAATTTGAATTCCAAATGTTATATGGTATTCGTACGGAACGTCAACTTGAACTTGTTAAAGAAGGCTACAAAATGCGTGTTTATGTACCATATGGAAATGACTGGTATGGTTATTTCATGCGCCGCTTAGCTGAACGTCCAGCAAACGTTGCGTTCGTTTTAAAAGGAATGGTAAAAAAATAACCAAGGAGCTAAATACTCCTTGGTTATTTTAATTGTTTAAATGCGTAATGTGCCATTTTTTTTGTGTCTGGATATAACTGAGTGCGAGTAGAAGAAAGTACAACGTTAATAACACGCTTTCCATCTTTTTCATCGACTGTTACGACAGTATATTGTCCTAAAGCGGATAAACCACTTTTACTTCCAATTGCATATGGATCATTGTAAAGTTCTTCACGACCATAGTTTGCAATTTTGGGAGCGCGCTGTGAAGTATGCAATGTTGTACGCGTTGTGTTCATATATTCTAGCACAATCGGATATTTTAATGCTTCTTTTGTAATGATTGCGATGTCATACGGGGAAACCTTATTGCCGAGTGCGTCAGCCCCGCTCGCATTTTTGAAAGTCGCATGTTTTGTTCCGAGTTCTTTCGCTCTTGCATTCATCATTTTTACAAACTTCTCTTTTGATCCTGCAATATGTTCTGCGATAGACTCAGCAATTGGATCGGCGCTGATGATAAGCATCAGTTTTAATGCCTCGTCTCTTTTTAATTTTTCACCAGCACGAAGCTTAATTTTCGCACTCTGACTTTCCGTTTTTATCGCATTTTCTGTGATAGTAATTTCCTCATCTTCTTTTACATTCTCTAGTAACAGAATGGTTGTCATCATTTTGGCTACACTTGCTGGATAAGAACGTTCTTCTTCCCGTTTTCCGTACAAAACTTCCCCCGTATTTGCATCGATTGTAACACCATATTTTCCTGTGATATCAGGCTGATTACTTCTTACGTCTTTTTGTCTTTTTGTGTAAGAAAAGAAAATCATACTTGTAAATAGTGTAGCAATCATCACAATCATGATTATTGTTCGTTTCATTATGTAGTCCCTCTTTTGTCTTTCCTTATGTACAAATAAATTGGGCAGAAAAGCAGCCCAATACTCATTATGCCACGTTTTCTGCCCAAAAATATAGAGGAAGTTCAAAAAGTCCGGTAAAGATAGCTCTCGCATTTCTTCGTTACGTCGCCAGTCCGGTACTCATGTAGTTCCACCTACACTCCGTATCCTCCCGGCTTCCGCGCCTCGAACTGCTCGGCTCTCTTTATCCTCCTTTTTGAACAAGCACATATAGCGTTATTTTTCGCCCATGTTGTGCTTTTTGTATTGCTGGTTATTACCTTGGCGTCCTTTTTCGATGCCGCGATCAACTGGACCTGCATTTCCTGTTACACTCGCTGCACTAACACCTGCTTTTGAAGGGTCTTTCTTAAGTCTAGCCATATATATTCCTCCATTTTTGTCAAATTCTAAAAAGGGAAAAGCGTATTTTATCAAGAAAATACACAATTATAGAGTACCCAAACAAAAGAAAAGTATTTGTTTCAGAAAATTTTATCAATAAATATATTGCGAAAATTTAAACAGTATCATATATTTATTAGTAGAGGCTCACTCATTGATTGCGACGCATGTCGAAAAATTGAATGAGCATTCATTCAAGAATAGGGGGAGAAATGGATGTTCCAAATTAAAAAGGCTGCTGTTCTCGGTTCTGGCGTAATGGGCTCAGGGATTGCTGCACATTTAGCCAATATCGGTATACCAACATTATTGCTTGATATTGTACCACAGGCGCTTACGAAAGAAGAGGAAGCGAAGGGGCTTACATTAGAACATAAAAGTGTGAGAAATCGTTTTAGTAACGGGGCACTGCAAAAATTAGTAAAGCAAAAGCCAGCTCCTCTTACAGTGAAAGGCAATCTGGCATTGATTGAGGCAGGAAACTTAGAGGATGACATTGAGCGCCTTGCTGATGTAGATTGGATTATCGAAGTTGTTGTTGAAAACTTAGATGTTAAAAAGAAACTATTTGAAAAAGTAGATGCTGTTCGTAAAGCTGGCTCTATTGTGAGCTCAAATACATCAGGTATTTCCGTTGAGAAAATGGCAGAAGGGCGTTCAGATGACTTTCAAAAACATTTCCTAGGAACGCATTTCTTTAACCCACCACGATATTTAAAACTTCTAGAGATTATACCGACAAAAGAAACAGATCCACAAGTGTTAAACTTCATGAAATTATTTGGCGAAGACGTTCTTGGAAAAGGCGTTGTTATTGCGAAAGATACACCAAACTTTATTGGGAACCGCATCGGTACGTACGGTTTACTTGTAACGTTGCAAGAAATGATCAAGCGCGGCTATAGCGTTGGGGAAGTTGATTCTGTAACAGGCCCATTAATCGGTCGTCCAAAGAGTGCAACGTTCCGTACGTTAGATGTTGTTGGGTTAGATACATTTGTTCATGTTGCAAACAATGTATATGAAAACGTGCAGGAAGAAGAAAGAGATGTATTTAAAGTACCAGCTTTCATGCATGACATGCTAGATAAAAAATGGCTTGGAAGTAAAACAGGTCAAGGTTTCTTCTTAAAACAAGGAAAAGAAATTTTAGAGTTAAATCCTGAGACGATGGAATATGAAGCGCGTAAGAAATTAAAAGCCGCATCCGTAGAGTTAAGTAAACAAGAAAAAGGATTAACGAACAAATTGAAAGCGCTTGTATATGCGAAGGATCGTGCAGGAGAGCTATTATGGAATATTATCACGCCAACTCTTTTATATTCTGCGAAGCTTCATAAAGAAATCGCAGATGATATTGTCGCAATTGATCAAGCGATGAAATGGGGATTTGGCTGGGAGCAAGGTCCATTTGAAGTTTGGGATGCAATTGGCGTAGAAAAATCCATTCAAAAGATGGAAGAGAACGGCCAAGTTGTTCCTGTGTGGGTAAAAGACATGTTAGAGAAAGGCTTTGGTTCTTTCTATAAACATGATAATGGTGAAAGCTATTACTACGATAACGGTGAATATAAGCTTATCCGACGTAATAAAAAAGCAATTTCTCTTAAGCAATTAAAAGAGAAAAATGGCGTGTTAAAGAAAAACAGCGGAGCGAGCTTAATTGATTTAGGCGATGGCATCCTTTGCTTAGAATTCCATTCGAAGAGCAATGCGATTGGTATGGATATTACGCAAATGATTAATTACGCTGTTGACGAAGTGGAAAAGAATTATAAAGGACTTGTTATCGGAAACCAATCGAAGAACTTCTGCGTTGGTGCAAACCTTGCGATGATCTTAATGGAAGCACAAGATGACAACTACTTTGAAATTGAGTGGGTCGTGAAAAACTTCCAAGACGCAATGATGAAAATTAAGTACAGCTCTAAGCCAGTCGTTGCAGCGCCATATGGTATGACGCTTGGTGGCGGTACAGAAGTTTGCTTACCAGCAGCTAGCATTCAAGCTTCTAGCGAAACGTACATGGGATTAGTAGAAGTCGGCGTTGGTTTAATCCCTGGCGGTGGCGGTAACAAAGAACTATATATTAAACATTTAAACAAAATGGCAAACGGTGTGGAGTTTGACCTGCAAAAGGTTGCGAATAAAGTGTTCGAATCAGTTGCGATGGCAAAAGTATCTACATCAGCGCAAGAGGCTGTTTCTCGCAACTTCTTAGGCGATAAAGATGGTATTAGTGTGAATGGTGATCACTTACTATATGATGCAAAACAAAAAGCACTGGCTTTATATGAAGCGGGTTACAAAGCACCGATTCGTAAAAAGATACCGGTTGTTGGTGAGACAGGATATGCAACGCTTTTACTTGGAGCTGAAGCAATGCATTTATCTGGTTATATTTCCGAGTATGATTTACACATTGCGAAAAAGCTCGCATATGTCATTGCCGGCGGAAAAGTACCGTATGGAACAGAAGTTGATGAGCAGTATTTATTAGATGTGGAACGTGAAGCATTTATCAGTTTAGTAAGTGAGATGAAATCACAAGCAAGAATGCAGCACATGCTTGTAAAAGGAAAGCCATTACGTAACTAATAACGAGGGGAGATATCGTTCATGAGAGAAGCTGTCATTGTTGCGGGAGCAAGAACACCAATTGGTAAGGCAAAGAGAGGTTCATTAAAAACAGTTCGACCTGATGATTTAGGGGCATTAGTAGTAAAAGAAACGTTAAAACGTGCGAATAATTATGAAGGGCCAATTGATGATTTAATTTTCGGTTGTGCGATGCCAGAAGCAGAGCAAGGCTTAAATATGGCTCGTAATATCGGCGGATTAGCAGGGCTTTCTTATGATGTTCCAGCTATTACAATTAACCGTTACTGTTCTTCAGGACTGCAAAGTATTGCTTACGGTGCAGAGCGCATTATGTTAGGACATTCAGAAGCAGTATTATCTGGCGGAGCAGAGTCTATGAGCTTAGTTCCAATGATGGGGCATGTTGTTCGCCCAAATAGTCGACTTGTAGAAGCAGCTCCAGAATATTATATGGGCATGGGACACACAGCGGAGCAAGTTGCTGTAAAATATGGAATTTCCCGTGAAGAGCAAGATGCATTCGCAGTAAGAAGTCATCAGCGTGCAGCGAAAGCGTTAGCTGATGGGAAGTTTGCTGACGAAACAGTAGCTGTGGATGTAATGCTACGCACTATTGCAGCGAATAACAAAATTCAAGAAGAAAAAATTATCTTCTCACAAGATGAAGGCGTAAGAGCGGACACAACATTAGATATCTTAGGAAAATTGCGTCCAGCATTTAACGTTCGCGGTTCTGTCACTGCTGGTAATTCTTCGCAAATGAGTGATGGAGCAGCGTCAGTACTTCTTATGGATCGTGAAAAAGCAGTGAGCGATGGCATGAAGCCACTTGCGAAATTCCGTTCCTTTGCAGTAGCTGGTGTACCACCAGAAGTAATGGGAATTGGACCAATCGCAGCGATTCCGAAAGCGTTAAAATTAGCAGGATTAGAGCTATCTGATATCGGCTTATTTGAACTAAATGAAGCATTTGCTTCTCAAGCGATCCAAGTTATTCGTGAGCTTGGTCTAGATGAAGAAAAAGTCAATGTCAACGGCGGTGCAATCGCACTTGGTCATCCGCTTGGCTGTACAGGAGCAAAATTAACATTATCTCTTATTCATGAAATGAAACGCCGCAATGAGCAATTCGGTATTGTAACAATGTGTATCGGCGGCGGTATGGGAGCTGCTGGGGTGTTTGAACTACTATAAAAAAGTGCAGGCGGCTCGCTCAGAACAAGAGGACGTTGGAGGCCCTGACGAAGAGGCGTTTTTTGCCTCACAGGAAGGGGTGAAATGGCCGATTGTTCCAGCCGCTGGAACTGGATTATATAACGAAGAGTGGAAACGACTAAAGGGTATAAAAAATAAAGGAAGAGCCAGCTTCTCTCAAAGTGAGAGAAGTGGCTTATGAAAATATGAAGGAGGAAATTTTCATGGAAAAAACAGTGGGAAATGCAGTTAAAGGCGGTAGCTTTTTAGTTGATGAGATTACGATTGATCAAGTATTTACACCGGAAGATTATAGCGATGAGCATAAAATGATAGCGAAAACGACAGAGGACTTTATCGTAAATGAAGTTCTACCAGAGCTTGAATATTTAGAGCAACATGAGTTTGATCGCTCTGTTCGTTTATTAAAAGAGGCTGGCGAGCTTGGATTATTAGGCGCTGACGTACCAGAAGAATATGGCGGAATCGGTCTTGATAAAATCAGCTCAGCATTAATTGCAGAAAAATTTTCTCGCGCTGGCGGCTTTGCAATTACACACGGTGCCCACGTTGGTATCGGATCTTTACCAATCGTTTTATTCGGTAATGAAGAGCAAAAGAAACAATATTTACCGCTACTTGCAACAGGTGAAAAATTAGCTGCATACGCATTAACTGAGCCAGGATCCGGATCTGATGCATTAGGTGCGAAAACAACAGCACGCTTAAATGCAGAAGGAACGCATTACGTGTTAAATGGTGAAAAACAATGGATTACAAACTCTGCTTTCGCTGATGTATTCGTTGTATACGCAAAAGTTGATGGTGAGCACTTCACAGCGTTTATCGTAGAGAAAGAATATCCAGGCGTATCTACAAGCCCTGAAGAAAAGAAAATGGGTATCAAATGTTCTTCTACTCGTACATTAATTTTAGAAGATGCATTAGTACCAAAAGAAAATGTACTTGGTGAAATTGGTAAAGGTCATATTATCGCTTTCAACATTTTAAATATTGGCCGCTACAAATTAGGTGTTGGTACAGTTGGTTCTTCAAAACGTGCGTTAGAAATTTCAGCACAATATGCAAATCAGCGTCAACAGTTCAAACAACCAATCGCTCGCTTCCCATTAATTCAAGAAAAACTTGCAAATATGGCAGCGAAAATTTATGCAGCAGAAAGCTCTGTATATCGTACAGTTGGTTTATTTGAAAGCCATATGAGCACATTAACAGAAGAGCAAGTAAAAGATGGTAAGGCTGTAGCAGCTTCTATTGCTGAATATGCAATTGAGTGCTCGTTGAATAAAGTATTCGGTTCTGAAGTATTAGACTATGTAGTAGATGAAGGCGTGCAAATTCATGGTGGTTACGGATTTATGGCAGAGTATGAGATTGAAAGAATGTACCGCGATTCTCGTATTAACCGTATTTTCGAAGGCACGAACGAAATCAACCGCTTAATCGTACCAGGTACGTTCTTACGTAAAGCGATGAAAGGTGAATTACCACTTCTTCAAAAAGCGCAAAAATTACAAGAAGAGTTAATGATGATGATGCCTGAAGAAGTAGGCGATGAGCCATTAGCACTTCAAAAATATTTAGTAAATAACGCGAAGAAAATCGGCTTAATGGTAGCTGGATTAGCTGTTCAAAAATACGGTAAAGCATTAGATAAAGAGCAAGAAGTTCTTGTTAACATTGCAGATATTGTAAGCAACTTATACGCAATGGAATCAGCTGTTCTTCGTACAGAAAAAGCAATCAAAGCAACTGGTCTTGAAAAGAATAAACAAAAAGTATTGTACACTGAAGTATTCTGCCAAGAAGCGTTCAACCAAATCGAAGCAGATGCGAAAGAAACAATTATCGCAGTTGAAAATGGTGATATGCTGCGCATGATGTTATCAGCGCTTCGCAAATTCACACGTCACACACCGCTTAACGTAATTCCGAAGAAACGTGAAATTGCAGCGAAAGTGTTAGAGGATGAGCGTTATACAGTTTAATGAGTAATTAAAAACAGTAGTCACGTTTGTGGCTACTGTTTTTCTTAGTTTTGTTAAAAGAACGGCGAGCATAGTAAAAATAACAGTTTAAATTAACCTTCACTAATTACTCCGTATCGCATTTTATCTCCCATCCACGAACTAACATCTCTCCACTGTACACTTTTCGCAGCAATCCAACTTACTTCATATTCTGTAACCTCGTTAGGCTTCCAGCCAATATCATCTGCCCAATAAAATAAATTGTTTTGTAATAGAAGAGATGCACCGAAAATGGTTGAATCATGATTTTCAGGAGGCGGAGTTAAATGAAATTGTGTAACACCTTCAAAGAGTAACTCTATTGCGGAGGGGTTCTCATACTGTCTTTGAAAAAGTATTCTTACGTTTGTACCAGATAATACCCTCATAGATAAATTCTCATCTACACAGCTATCTGTCCACATATACAACTCTTTCAAACAACTATCGTGAAAACCTCCAAATAAATGAAGGAGATCATTAAGGTCTTCTTTAGTTTTGATTTTATTCCAACTCATATAGCACCTACTTTATATACATTTAGATATAATTTCCTGTTAATTCCATTGTACTAAAGTACCATTACTTTAACTAATGATTTTTTTGTAAGGGTGTTAAAAATAAATTACAATAAAAATATAGAAGATAATGTAAAAAGTGGAGGTGACTATGAATCAAAGAGGAAGTTTAGTAAATAATCTAATTGTACTTCGAGCAGAGAAACGTTGGTCACAAACGGAATTAGCAAATCGCGTGGGCGTTAGTAGGCAAACAATAGCTTCTATTGAAGCAAATCGATACAATCCATCTCTTATTTTAGCTTTTGAAATTGCTCATGTTCTTGGTAAGGAGTTTCATGAAGTCTTTCAATATACGATAGAGGGGGAAATGGAATGATAATAGCAATAGGAATGGTCGCATCAATCGCAGGGTTAATTGGGGTGTTATATTCAACACGTTTTGAAAAGAAAGAGGGAAATGATGAGAGAGGGGATCAAATTACAGGAAATGCTGCAAAAATCTCGTTATTTGTATTCTTACTTTCGTATTTAATTATTTTTTTAATCGGTAACCTATATTCATTAACGAATGAACAGTATAAATTAGCAAATGCATGTTTATTGGCAGGAGTATTATGCTCCTATTCATTATCTATTTTAGTTTTGAGAAAAAGATATTAGATGAGAAAGAGCTGTTTTACATATTAATTTGTAAACAGCTCTTTTTGTTATGTTTGATTAGAAAGGATGAATGAGATGCGAATCGTACATAAAAGTACAATTTATCAATTAGCATTTTTTCCAAATCTATTTCCAATCAATTGCTATTTCGTTGAAGAAGAAAAAGGATTAACTTTAATTGATGCAGCATTGTCGTTTAGTGCAAAGAAGATTTTAGAATCAGCTCGAACAATCGGAAAACCAATTACGAACATTGTTATAACACATGTACATGATGATCATGTAGGTGCAATTGATGCGTTGAAGCAGGTACTTCCTGATGTTCCTGTTCATATTTCAAAAAGAGATTCCCGCTTGCTTGAAGGAGACATGTCATTGCAGCAAGGGGAAGCGAACGTTCCAATAAAAGTTGGAGTATCTAAAAAAATACAGACGATCCCAGATGTGCTTCTGCAGGAGGGAAATCAAGTTGGTTCTCTTTTAGCAATTATGGCACCAGGACATACACCGGGTTCGATGGCCTTTTTGGATACAAGAAATGATGCACTGATTGCTGGAGACGCATTTCAAACCAGGGGAGGGGTTGCGGTGGCAGGCCAGATTAAGTGGCTCTTTCCGTTTCCTGTGTTTGGAACGTGGCATGCAGAAACAGCATTAAAGAGCGCTCAGAAACTGCTACGATATAAACCGTCTGTATTGGCGACAGGGCACGGAAAGATGATTGAGGATCCGATGTTACGTATGCAACGAGCGATTGAAGAAGCTGAGCGAAATTTAGCTAGAAAGGTGTAAAGAAATGGGGAGATGAAGTGATGTGGGGGGAGTTTTAATTGAAAAGGTCCCTCAATAATTTAGAGGATTCTTTACTAAGAATGAACCTTTTATTTTTTAGTGAATCATCATCTTATACCCTCACTTTACATGCATACAATCCGAAAAAGAATAAATACTAAATGTTGAATGACTAAAGAAAGGAAGGTTTTTATTATGCCAAACTTAACAGAGCTTGAGCTTGAAAATTTACGTCATCTTATTGGAGGGCATGCGACAGTTGCAAATAAACTAGATCAGTATGCGCAGCAGTGTACAGATCCTCAATTGAAACAAATGCTACAACAAGATGCACAAGCTGCAAGAAATACAAAACAACAATTAATGTCCTTTTTAGGCTAGGAGGGTATCGATTATGAATGAAAAAGATATGGTTAACGATTATTTATCGGAATTAAATGCTAGTTTGACTAGTTATGCGAATTACATAGCAGAGTCAAATAACGAACAGTTACATCAAACGCTGATTCACATTCGAAATCAGGATGAAATGAGACAACGTAATGTATATAAATATGCATTACAAAAAGGACATTATAAGCCAGCTGCTCCTGCGAATCCAACGGTTGTTCAGCAGCTGAAAAGTCAATTAAGCGCACAGTAATGAATAAAAAAAGCGAGTGAATATCAGATGATAATTCACTCGCTTTTTTATTTATATATATGTCAATAAAGATGTATAAAACATTTTTCCAGTTGTAACAAATATGACGAAAACAGAGTAGAGTGTTTCACAAAATATACACAAACTTTGTTCAATGTTTCACAAAGTATCCATGGTTTCTATAGTGAGAATCTCTATAATGAAGAGTGTAAAGAACAAAAACATTACATGATTACATAGGAGAGGTTCTTATGAATAGAAACACAAGAAAAATCGCAATTATTGGTACTGGATTAGTTGGATCAAGCTGTGGGTATTCAATTGTGAATCAAGGTATCTGTGAAGAGTTGGTATTAATTGATATAAATCATGAACGTGCAGTTGGAGAAGCGATGGATTTATCACACTGCATTAACTTTACAAATACAAGAACAAAAGTGTATGCAGGCGATTATGAGGACTGCAAAGATATGGACATTGTTATTATTACAGCGGGTCCAGCTCCAAAACCAGGACAAAGTCGTTTGGATACTTTAGGAGCAAGCGCGAAAGTTATGGAAAGTGTTGTAGCAGGTGTAATGGAAAGCGGATTTGACGGTATCTTCTTAATTGCATCGAATCCAGTTGATATTATTACTTATCAAGTTTGGAAGTTATCTGGTTTACCAAGAAATCGTGTGCTTGGTACAGGTACATCATTAGACTCTTCACGCTTAAGAACAATTTTATCTGAAATGCTTGAAGTAGACCCTCGTAGCATTCATGGTTATTCATTAGGTGAGCATGGTGATTCACAAATGGTTGCTTGGTCTCACGTAACAGTTGGTGGAAAACCAATTTTGCAAATTTTAGAAGAGCAAAAAGAACGTTTCGGTGAAATCGATTTAGATGAAATTGTTGAGAAAACTGCTAAAGCTGGTTGGGAAATTTATAAACGTAAGGGTACTACTTATTATGGAATTAGTAACTCACTCGCTTATATTGCAAGTTCTATCTTTAATGATGATCACCGCGTGATTGCTGTTTCAGCAATTTTAGATGGTGAATATGGCGAATATAATATTTGTACAGGTGTACCAGCAATTATTACAAGAGATGGTGTAAAAGAAGTTGTAGAACTAAACTTAACAGAAGCTGAAGAAGACCGATTTGCACAATCAAATGATGTTTTACGTGACTATATGAAAACAATTGGTTACTAAACTAGGAGAAGGTGAAATAGATGAAGGAATATATAATGTCTCGTGTATTTAAAGGTTCTGCCGGAATTGCACAAGGTATTTTCGTATCCCTTGGAATTGGTTTACTTATCGAAAACATAGGAAGAATTGTTGATATTCCGATGTTAATTACAATTGGAGTTGTTGCGAAATCACTGATGGCACCAGCAATTGGAGCAGGGATTGCTTTCATGCTTGGGGCAAACGGACTTGTCATTTTCTCAGCGATGGTTGCCGGAGCGATTGGAGCAGGGGCGATTTCGATGACTGAAGCCGGCTTAATTATTAAAACTGGTGAACCAATTGGTGCGTTATTAACAGCAACTCTAGCGGTTTATATCGGTAAAAGATTAAGCGGAAAAACTGCTTTAGATATGATGCTCGTTCCATTTGCAGCAATATTAGGGTCTGGTATAGTTGGTATTTGGTTATCTCAAAATATTAGTCCTGTATTAAATACAGTTGGCGCATTTATTAAAGACAGCTCAGCTGGTAGCCCATTTATTGCTTCGATCGTGCTTGCGGTTGTTTGGGGGCTATTACTTATCTCTCCAGCTTCATCAGCAGCTCTAGCAATTGCACTTAGCCTAGACGGTGTTGCAGGCGGCGCAGCACTTGCAGGATGTGTCGCTCAATTTATCGGATTCGCTGTTATCTCCGCAAAAGAAAACAATTTAGGTGGTATTTTAGCACAAGCACTTTGTACTCCGAAAGTACAGTTGCCAAACATTACTAAAAATCCAATGATTCTCGTCCCAACTGTCGTTGCTAGCGCCATTGTGGGTCCTGTTTCTGCACTGATTTTCCACTTGGAAGCAGGTAAAGAAATTGCAGGTCTTGGATTAAGCTCTCTTATTGCACCAATTAACTTAATTTCCAGCCAAGGATTCGGTGTTGTACCAGCAATGGTCATCACTTATATCGTAATCCCAGTAGCTGTTTCTTATATACTTTACAGCGCGTTAAAAAAAGCCGGCCGTATTCATTCTGGCGATATGACTGTGCCACAATCTTAAGTTACAATTGAAAATCTCCTTTATATAGATAAAAGCAGACTGAAGAAGCCACAGTCTGCTTTTTTGTTTACATTTTATAGGTTTGTCTCGCAGGAATTGTAATCGTGTCTTTTCGGTTTACTAGTAAAAGCTGCACACCGAAGTATAGTGTACTCGCAACTGCCATACCGGAAACGGCATCTAAGAAGGCATGCTGCTTTGTAAATAGCGTTGATAAAACAATGAGTGTACCAAAGAAAGTAAGGATCAAATATTCCCATCTATGCTGCTCTCTTCGCTTATAAGCAGCTAACATAATTACAAATGTTGTGAGAACGTGGATGCTAGGAAAACAGTTTACAGGTTGATCAATGCTATAAATATAGCGAACTAAGTCAGAAAATACATCTGTCCCTACTACTGTTGGACGTGGTACGGTTGTTTGCCAAAAGTAGTAAATCGAAAAGCACGTAAGCTTTCCTAGGATAACGCTGCTTAATGTTACATAATATTGTTTTCGATCTTTAAAGCAATAATAAATGAGTGCGCCGTATAAGTATGGGAACCAAATTAAATACGGAATAATAAATGCCTTCACAAATGGAATCCAATCATCAACTACTGTTGTAACATCAACAGCATGAACACCAGATTTATTCAGTACATCGTAAAGGGGACTTACGAGTACGAGTAGAAGTATATAACTTAATGGAAGAAAAGATGAAAGTTTATATTTTTTCATGACTATCTCCTAGTGTTTAGTAATGTAAGTAAATCCAGTTGATTATAATATAGAAAATCAAAATGGGCTATTGATTTTACTTACATTTTTTTGCATTAACCTTACATTTTTGTCACTTGACTTTTAATGGGAGGATGAGATATGAAACGTTTGCTTATTTTGTTGGTTCTTATATTGTTATGTGTCGTGGGAGCTGGATGTGCAAAGAATAAGGATGTGCCATCTGCTTTAGAGTATAGCGGGAGAGCGCTTGTAATTGGAGTTATCGGTGAGGCGCCAAAGGATACATTTAGAAACATAAAGTTTGTGAAGGTGAATTTAGATCAGATAAAAGAGAAATCAGAGAAAGTCGACGGATTTCTCGTTATGAAAGAATATTTTCAAGAAGCATCAGAAGAAAAATATACAGAGCTATTTTTAGGGTTAAAAAAGCCAGTGTTTTTTATCGGTTTAAAGGATAAGCCATATTTGATTTTTATAGAAAAAGATTTGGATTATAACAATGCACCAACAGATAAAGCAATGATGTATACACAAGGATTTGTAAATCTAGGAAGTAGTGAAGGGCAGTATTGGGGCACTGGTTTATACAATGATACGATTTCGGAGCAAAGTATTCATAATATGTATATATACGTATTTCAAACGATTGCAGATTATTTGAGCAGGCATTGAGAAGCTCCGGACTAGGGGCTTTTTATTTTTTAGTTATTTAAATAAACGTTTGTTTAAGATGTATGTTCGGTCTAAATGATACATAATGAATGAAGAGGGGAAATTTTTATATTTATTTTTTTATATATTATTTTTCTTTAAATGGCGGAAAATAAGGAAAATTTGCAGGATAAAAGAAAATTGTCGCGAAATAAGTTAAAGTTTGGAGAAGAATCGTTTGAAATAATAAAACGTTTTCTATATGATAAAGGTAAAGGTTAGTAAAAAGTAGGTGAATTTATGGCAGTAACATTTTATTCATATCCAAAGTGTGGCACATGTCAAAAAGCAAAAAAATGGTTTGAGGCAAACGATGTAGCATATGAAATGATTCATATTGTTGAAAATCCACCATCAAAAGAAGATTTGCGTAATTTACATGCGAAAAGTGAATTGCCATTAAAAAAATTCTTTAATACAAGTGGAATGCGTTACCGTGAACTTGGCTTAAAAGATAAGTTAAAAGATGCAAGTGAAGACGAAATGTTTGAGCTATTAGCATCTGATGGCATGTTGATTAAACGTCCAATCGTAACAGATGGCACGAATGTAACACTTGGTTTTAACGAAGAGCAGTTTGAAAGTGTGTGGAAAAAGTACCAATAAGGTATTTTTACATAATTAATACATTCACTGGAGGTACAGTCATGAGCATTCCAAATCATTTACGTTACTCTGAAGAACACGAATGGGTAAAAACTGAAGGCAACGAAGTTGTTATCGGTATTACTCATTTTGCACAAAGTGAGTTAGGCGATATCGTATTCGTTGAACTTCCTGAAGTAGGTGCGACACTTGAAGCTGACGAGCCATTCGGAAGCGTAGAATCTGTTAAAACAGTTTCTGAATTATACGCACCTGTAAGTGGTAAAGTTGTGGCAGTAAACGAAGAATTAAGCGACCAACCAGAACTTGTTAACGAATCTCCGTACGAAGGTGCATGGATGGTTAAGATTGAACTTTCTGATGCAAGTGAAGTAGAGAAGTTATTATCTGCAGAACAATACGCAGAAATGACAAACCAAGACTAATTTTAGTCGAGATAAAAAGGACAGCCTATGTGCTGTCCTTTTTATTTTTCATTGCGTAAAAGGACACCTTCTGTGCTAGAAGCTCCATCCCCCTCACATTCTGAGCGAGCCACCTGCGCTTTTCTTTTAATCCAGCTCCAGCGGTAAGGATGCTCGGTGGCTTCCCTTCTTCCTGCGAGGCAAAAAAGCGTCTTTACGTCAGGAATTCCAACGTCCTTCTGTTCTGAGCGAGCCGCTTCCACTTTTCTTTGTCCAGCTCCGCCTCCTAGCCCTTCATGTCTAAGAACCTTCCGCACAAGAAGACAAAAAACGCCTTCATGTCTAAGAACCTTCCGCACAAGAAGACAAAAAACGCCTTCTGTGCGAAAGAGCCTTAGCCAACAGGGCTAAACAGTTTCACAAAAATAAACAGGAAACAACATGAAAAGAACGAATATACTATATACTAAAGTAAGGTTGTTTTATAGTATATGGTGATCGGGTGATGACATATGGTCTATGTAGAGAAAGTCATTATTGTCGAAGGAAAATCAGATAGAAGAAAGATTGAATCTATTATTCGCGAACCAGTGGAAATTGTTTGTACAAATGGTACAATTGGTTTGTCGAAAATGGATGAACTCATTGATCAGTTTTTTGATAAAGAAGTATATGTGCTAGTGGATGCTGATGCTGCAGGTGAAAAGCTCAGAAAACAATTTCGTAAAGAATTTCCGCAAGCTGAGCATATTTACATTGATCGTTCGTATCGTGAAGTGGCAACTGCTCCTTCTAATCATTTAGCGAACGTATTATGGGGAGCTGACATTGACGTTTATACAGAATATTTACGGTAAGGAATGATAGAAGTGATTGACTGGACAGGTGCTGAAGCTACAGCTTTAATAGCAGACCAAGAAAAAACAGTGTTATATGTATATACACCGATGTGTGGAACATGCCAATTAGCAAAGAAGATGTTAACAGTTGTAGAAGCTACTATATCTAATTTGGAAATAGGAATGCTAGATTTAAATTACGCTCCGCATTTAGCGCGAGAATATGAGGTAGAAAGTGTACCTTGTTTACTCGTATTTGAGCGGGGAACACTTATGAAGAAAATATATGCATTTCATTCAGTTGAATATTTATATACGGAATTACAGTAGGCGGCAATGTTTTTGCCGCCTCGACATATTTCTTGGGAAATATGCCTGAAAGATAGAAGTGATACGTTATTTGTCGAGAGAAAGTAACAGGATTGCCCTTTAAGAAGATGGAATGGTATTTAGTAGAAAGTGATATGAAGGATGTGATTAGAATGGGATTATATTCGTTGCTTCAATCATTTGTAACGTATGCCAATAGCCAATATCATTTAGAGCCACTTCTACGGCAAGGAGAAAAAATAATTAATATCCGTTTGGGAGCTGAGTGTTATTCACTTCAAATCTCAAGAGAGTATATACAAATTTTGGAAGGAACCGAGGGAACAGAACAAATTGTTTGTTTTGGGGAGGAAGACCTACAGCGATTAGTTACTGGGAATATTCGGTTACAAACTTTAATTAATAATGGGCGTGTACACTATTCTGGAACGTATCGCACGATGCTATTATTTGAATCAGTGTTTCATATATGTAAACCAATGCCGGTAGGTGCTTAATATTCCGAAGTTTCGTTTTTTGTGAAAATTCCTGTTGACATAGTGGGTGTATATTGATAGAATTCAATTCATAAAATATAGACAATTTCATAAATTTCAAATCAGACGAAAATTGAATCTGATTTCTCTTATCAAGAGAGGTGGAGGGACTGAGCCCTATGAAACCCGGCAACCGTCAACTTTTATGTTGAAATGGTGCCAATTCCTGCAAAGCAAATGCTTTGAGAGATGAGAGGAAGGGATAATGTTGATATACGCATATAAACCTTTCTGCTCATTCTAGAGGCAGAAAGGTTTTTTTGTTGTTTGAATGAGGAGGACGTTCGAATAATAAAAAGAGCCGCTTATGCGTTTTAAGAAATCTAGCTCCAGCGGCTAGAATATTCGGTCGTTTCACCCCTTCCTGCGAGGTGAAAAGCGCCTCTATGTCAGGGGTTCCAACGCCCTCTTGTTCTGAGCAAGCCGCTTGCGCTTTTTAAATCAAAAAGGGGTGATACACCATGATTCTATTAGAGAACGTAAAGAAAATATATAAGTCAAAAAGCGGTGATGTCACTGCTGTGGATAACGCCAATTTAAAAATAGAGAAAGGTGAGATATTTGGTGTTATCGGATATAGTGGTGCTGGGAAAAGTTCTTTAATTCGATTGTTTAATCAATTAGAGAAACCAACTTCCGGACAGATTACGATAGCTAATCGAGTTATTTCCACAATTATAGGGAGTGAACTTCGAAAGGCAAGACAAGAAATTGGAATGATTTTTCAGCATTTTAACTTACTGTGGTCACGAACTGTACGTGAAAATATCGCTTTTCCACTTGAAATTGCAGGTGTAGATAAAGTGCAGCGAAGAAAGCGTGTGGATGAGTTGATTCATCTTGTTGGATTGGAAGGTAGAGGTGATGCGTATCCATCTCAATTGAGCGGCGGGCAAAAGCAACGCGTTGGGATTGCAAGAGCATTAGCGAATAATCCAAAGGTGCTCTTGTGTGATGAAGCGACATCAGCACTTGATCCAGAAACCACAGATCAAATTTTAGATTTACTATTAGATATTAATAAACGTCTTGGATTAACAATTGTACTGATTACACATGAAATGCATGTGATTCAAAAAATTTGTAATCGTGTTGCGGTAATGGAAAAAGGAAAAATTGTGGAGACTGGTCCTGTACTAGATGTATTCCGTAATCCACAGCAGGAGATTACAAAGCGTTTTGTTAAGCAAATAACAGATTCTGAAGATGCGGATGAAGCAATTGAACATTTAGCAGAGAAGTATCCGGAAGGCAAGGTTGTAAAGCTGCAATTTATTGGTGAAGTAGTAGAAAGACCTGTCTTGCAGGAACTCATGAAGCAAGATGGCGTGGAAGTAAGCATTCTGCAAGGGAACATTGCACAAACGGCAAACGGGGCGTATGGAAGTTTAATTGTCCACTTAAATGGTGCTGAAGATGTGGTTGCAAAAGCAATTGCGACGATTCAACAAGAGCAAGTCGAGCTGGAGGTGATTGCACATGGATAATTTGTTTCAAAATGTCGATTGGGACAAAATGCTAGAGGCTACGGGAGAAACGTTATACATGACGGCAGTTGCCGCGCTTGCAACGTTTGTCTTAGGTCTTATTTTGGGATTGCTACTGTTTCTGACAGGAAAAGATAATCTCTGGGAAAACAAGCCAGTTAATATTGTAATTGGTGCGTTTGTAAATATTTTTCGTTCGATCCCGTTTATTATTTTAATCATTTTACTTATTCCATTTACGAAGCTTCTTCTAAACACGATTCTCGGTGCAAGTGCCGCATTACCAGCATTAATTGTTGGGGCAGCACCGTTCTATGCGAGAATGGTCGAAATCGCACTTCGTGAAATTGATAAAGGTGTCATTGAAGCATCAAAGGCGATGGGAGCAAAGACAAGTACAATTATTTTAAAAGTACTTATACCAGAATCTTTGCCAGCGCTTGTTTCCGGGATTACGGTAACAGCTATTGCGCTTGTCGGTTACACAGCAATGGCTGGAGTGGTCGGAGCAGGTGGACTTGGTACACTTGCTTATTTAGAAGGGTTTCAGCGCAATAATAGTGATGTAACGCTTATGGCAACAATTCTTGTACTTGTGATTGTATTTATCATTCAAATGCTTGGTGACTTGCTCACGAAGCGTCTTGATAAAAGATAAAGAGAAGTCTTCGTGTAAGACGAAGACTTCCTACAGATTTTCAATTTTGAATATTGAAAAAAAGAAAGGGTGTCATAACATGAAAAAGGTATTACTTTCAGCACTTCTTGCTGTATTTGTGTTTGCATTAGCTGCTTGTAGCGGCGGAAAAGACGAAAAGAAACTTGTAGTTGGTGCTTCTAACGTACCGCATGCAGTTATTCTAGAAAAAGCGAAACCAATCTTAGAGAAAAAAGGGATTAAATTAGATATTAAGCCATTCCAAGATTACGTATTGCCAAATAAAGCACTAGCTGATAAAGATCTTGATGCAAACTATTTCCAACATATTCCGTATTTAGATAAAGAGATTCAAGAAAAAGGATATAAATTTGTAAACGCAGGGAAAATTCATTTAGAGCCGATGGGGATTTACTCAAAGAAATATAAAAACTTAAAAGATCTTCCAAACGGCGGAACAGTGATTATGAGTAATAACGTATCAGAGCGTGGACGTATGTTAGGACTTCTGCAAAAAGGCGGCGTTATTAAACTGAAAGATGGCGTAGATATCGTCAAAGCGACAGAAAAAGATATTGTGGAAAATCCGAAAAACTTGAAGTTTAAAACAGATGTGGAGCCAGGTCTTACACCAAAATTATATGAGAACAACGAAGGTGACGCATTATTCATTAACTCAAACTATGCAATTGATGCAAAATTAAACCCAACAAAAGATGCAATTGCTCTTGAAGGATCAGAGTCTCCTTATGCAAATATTATTGCGGTTCGTAAAGGTGACGAAAATAGAAAAGAAATTAAAGAGCTTGTAGAAGTGTTACACTCAAAAGAAATTCAAGATTTTATTAAGAAAGAATATAAGGGCGCTGTACTTCCAGTAAGTGAATAGGCGTAGGAAAGGGCTAGGAAATTTCTAGCCCTTTTTTCTTTATATATATAAGAAGAAAAGTGTATCATAAGAGGATGTGAGGGAAGTACTTATATACATTTGTGAAAAATTTTCTCAGCGTTTGCGATAACATTTTATTTGATATAAAATGAGAATGAGAATAAAATGAGAATGTGAATGTTTTAGGAATTTTTAAAATGTATATAGAGGATTAATGGAGGTATTGAGATGGCTGGTTCTACATTAACGGTTAAAGACTTACATGTATCAATCGATGGTAAAGAAATTTTAAAAGGTGTAAACCTTGAAGTAAAAGGTGGAGAAATCCACGCAATTATGGGACCTAATGGAACAGGTAAATCAACTTTATCTTCTGCAATTATGGGTCACCCAAAATATGAAGTAACAGAAGGAAGCATCATCATCGACGGTGAAGATGTATTAGAAATGGAAGTAGATGAGCGCGCACAAGCAGGTCTATTCCTAGCAATGCAATATCCAAGTGAAATTAGCGGAGTAACAAACGCTGACTTCTTACGTTCTGCAATTAATGCACGACGCGAGGAAGGCGATGAAATTTCTCTTATGAAATTTATCCGTACATTAGATAAAAACATGGAATTCCTAGAAATGGATCCAGAAATGGCACAACGTTACTTAAACGAAGGTTTCTCTGGCGGTGAGAAAAAACGTAACGAAATTCTTCAATTAATGATGATTGAGCCAAAAATCGCAATCTTAGACGAAATCGACTCTGGTCTTGATATCGATGCATTAAAAGTTGTATCTAAAGGTATTAACGAAATGCGCGGCGAAGAGTTCGGCTGCCTAATGATTACGCATTACCAACGTTTATTAAACTACATTACTCCAGACTTCGTTCACGTTATGATGAACGGTCGCATCGTTAAATCTGGTGGCCCTGAGCTTGCACAACGTCTAGAAGCTGAAGGTTACGACTGGATCAAAAAAGAATTAGGTATTGAAGACGAAACAGCAGAGCAAGAAGCGTAAGAGAGGAGCATAAATATGACAATCGGTACATTACCTTTCGATCAAGAAACAATCCGTCAGCGCGCAAGCGAAGTAAACGAAGCTGCTTGGTTGACTGAGTTCCGCTTACAAGCTCTTGCACAAGCAACTGAACTTCCAATGCCAACGCCTGATAAAACAAAAATCGATAAATGGGACTTTATCGGAAAAGGCCACACTGCTAAGCAAGAGCCTGTAAGTTCTTTAACGGAACTTCCAGAAGCAGTGAAAAATTTAATCGATGAAAATAACAGCGTACTAGTACAACGTACAGGTACAACTGCATTTGTTTCTTTAGCTGATGAAGCAAAAGAAAAAGGTGCTATTTTCACAGATATCGTAACAGCTGCAACTGAGCATGCTGAATTAGTACAAAAGTACTTAATGAAAGACGGCGTGAAAGTGGATGAGCATCGTTTAACAGCACTTCATGCAGCATTAATCAACGGCGGTGCATTTGTATATGTTCCGAAAAACGTTGTTCTTGAAACACCACTTCAAGCTGTATTCTTAGTAGACGGCGAAGAAGCAAATGTATATAACCATGTATTATTTGTAGCTGACGCGAACAGTTCTGCAACATATGTAGAAAACTACGTAGCAAATGAAACTGTTACAGGTATTGCAAACATCGTGGCAGAAGTAATCGTAGAACAAGGTGCACAAGTGAAATTTGGTGCAGTTGATCTATTAGCGAAAGATGTAACAACTTACGTAAACCGCCGCGGCGTTGTAGGACGTGACGGCCGTATTGAGTGGGCATTAGGTCTTATGAATGACGGAAATACAATTTCAGAGAATGTAACGAACTTAATGGGCGACGGATCATTTGCTGATACAAAAACAGTAACAATTGGCCGTGGTAACCAAACACAAAACTTTACAACTAAAGTTGTTCACTTCGGTAAACACTCTGAAGGATTCATTTTAAAACACGGTGTACAAACAGATAGCGCAACATCTATCTTTAACGGAATTGGTAAAATTGAACACGGTGCATCTAAATCAAATGCACAACAATCTTCTCGCGTTCTTATGTTAAATGAGAAAGCTCGCGGCGATGCAAACCCAATTCTTCTAATTGACGAAGACGATGTAATGGCAGGTCACGCAGCTTCTGTAGGCCGCGTAGATCCAGTACAACTATACTACTTAATGAGTCGTGGTATTCCGAAGAAAGAAGCAGAACGTTTAGTCATCCATGGATTCTTAGCACCTGTAGTGAATGAGCTTCCAATTGAAGGAGTAAAAGCACAGCTTGTTGAGGTAATTGAAAGGAAAGTTCGCTAATGGATATTCATGAAATACGCAAACAGTTTCCAATTCTTGATCAAAAAGTGAACGGCAAACAACTTGTTTATTTCGATAGTGCAGCAACTTCTCAAAAGCCAATTCAAGTCATTGAAACGTTAGAACGTTACTATAAAGAATACAATTCTAACGTGCATCGCGGTGTTCATACGCTCGGTACGAAAGCTACCGATGCGTATGAAGGTGCACGTGAGAAGGTTCGCAAGTTTATTAACGCGAAATCAATGGAAGAAGTTATTTTCACGCGCGGAACAACAACTGCATTAAATACAGTAGCAGCAAGCTATGGCCGTGAAAATGTAAAAGAGGGCGATGAAATCGTCATCTCTTACATGGAGCATCATAGTAATATTATTCCGTGGCAACAAGTTGCGAAGAAAACAGGCGCAACTTTAAAATATCTTCCGCTTCAGCCAGACGGAACAATCTCATTAGAAGATGCACGTCAAACAATTACACCGAATACAAAAATCGTTTCTATTATGTATGTGTCTAACGTACTTGGAACGATTAACCCTGTAAAAGAAATTGCAGAAATCGCTCATCAAAATGGTGCAATCATGGTCGTTGACGGTGCACAAAGTACACCTCATATGAAAGTGGATGTACAAGATTTAAACTGTGATTTCTACGCATTATCCGCTCATAAAATGTGCGGGCCTACAGGTGTCGGCGTATTATATGGTAAGAAAGAATTGCTAGACAATATGGAGCCAATTGAATTTGGCGGCGAAATGATTGATTTCGTAGACTTACAAGATTCTACGTGGAAAGAGCTTCCGTGGAAGTTTGAAGCAGGTACACCGATTATCGGTAATGCGATTGGACTTGGAGCGGCAATTGATTTCCTAGAAGAAATCGGTCTTGATAATATTGAAAAGCATGAACATGAATTAGCGCAGTACGCTTTAGAAAGACTATCAGAAGTAGATGGCGTTACAATTTATGGACCAAAGCATCGCGCTGGTCTTGTTACATTTAATATTGATGAAGTACATCCGCATGATGTAGCAACAGTATTAGATGTAGAAGGCATTGCGGTTCGCGCAGGACATCACTGTGCACAACCGCTTATGAAGTGGCTAAAAGCTTCTTCTACAGCACGTGCAAGCTTCTATTTATATAATACAAAAGAAGAAATTGATACATTTGTTGAAGCGCTAACGAAAACAAAGGAGTATTTCACAAATGTCTTTTAATAATTTAGATACGTTATATCGTCAAGTTATTATGGATCATTATAAAAATCCTCGTAACCATGGCGTGTTAGATGATAGTGTTACAGTTAATTTGAACAATCCAACTTGCGGCGATCGTATTCAACTTACGATGAAAGTAGAAGAGGGAATTGTTAAAGAGGCGAAGTTTGAAGGAGAAGGTTGTTCGATTTCTATGTCTTCTGCTTCGATGATGACGCAAGCAGTAAAAGGAAAGAAAATTGAAGAAGCACTTCAGCTTTCTAAAATTTTCTCTGATATGATGCTAGGAAAAGAGTATGATGACAGCGTAGATTTAGGAGATATTGAAGCATTACAAGGCGTATGCAAGTTTCCAGCACGTATTAAATGTGCAACATTAGCTTGGAAAGCGTTAGAAAAAGGCTTAAACGAAGATAAGTAATGTTACAGGTTCCTAAACACGAGGTTATCTAAGGAGGGACATACCAACATGGCGAAGAAACTGCCAGATATCGGCGATTATAAATATGGTTTCAAGGATAAAGATGTTTCGATTTTCCGTGCTGGACGCGGTTTAACAAAAGAAATCGTTGAAGAGATTTCACGTATGAAAGAAGAACCACAGTGGATGTTAGACTTCCGTTTAAAATCACTGGATAAGTTCTATGAAATGCCAATGCCACAATGGGGCGGCGACTTAAATGACTTAGATTTTGATGAAATTACGTACTACGTAAAACCATCTGAGAAATCTGAGAAGTCTTGGGATGAAGTACCTGACGAAATTAAAGCGACATTTGATAAATTAGGTATTCCAGAAGCTGAGCAAAAATATTTAGCTGGTGTATCTGCACAGTACGAATCTGAAGTTGTATACCACAACATGAAAGAGGACCTAGAAGCTCTAGGAATCGTCTTCAAAGATACAGATAGCGCATTAAAAGAGAACGAAGATATTTTCCGTGAGCATTTCGGAAAAGTAATCCCACCAACTGACAACAAATTCGCAGCATTAAACTCTGCAGTTTGGTCTGGTGGATCGTTCATCTATGTTCCAAAAGGTATCAAAGTTGATACACCACTTCAAGCGTATTTCCGTATTAACTCTGAAAATATGGGACAATTCGAGCGTACGCTTATTATCGTAGACGAAGGCGCACATGTACACTACGTAGAAGGTTGTACAGCTCCTGTTTACACAACAAATTCACTGCACAGTGCGGTAGTAGAAATCATCATTAAGAAAGATGCATATTGCCGTTACACTACAATCCAAAACTGGGCGAACAACGTATACAACCTAGTTACAAAACGTGCTGTTTGTGAAGCGAACGCAACGATGGAATGGATTGACGGTAACATCGGATCTAAATTAACGATGAAATACCCAGCAGTTATCTTAAAAGGCGAAGGCGCTCGTGGTTTAACATTATCTATTGCGATTGCTGGTAAAGGCCAACACCAAGATGCTGGTGCGAAAATGATTCACTTAGCACCAAACACATCTTCAACAATCGTTTCTAAATCGATTGCGAAACATGGTGGTAAAGTAACGTACCGTGGTATCGTACACTTCGGACCAAAAGCGACAAACTCTCGCTCTAACATCGAATGTGATACGTTAATCATGGATAACCAATCAACATCTGATACAATTCCTTACAACGAGATCAAAAACGATCACGTTTCACTTGAGCACGAAGCGAAAGTATCAAAAGTATCAGAAGAACAATTATTCTACCTAATGAGCCGTGGTATCTCTGAGCAAGAAGCTACAGAAATGATCGTAATGGGCTTCATTGAGCCATTCACTCGCGAACTTCCAATGGAATACGCAGTTGAAATGAACCGTCTAATCAAGTTTGAGATGGAAGGTAGTATCGGTTAATTTAAAAGTAGAAGCGCCCTGTTTACAGGGCGCTTTTTTAATTGGATGAAAATATATCAATCGTTTCTCCCGATATATCGGTGTTATTTTTGAAATAACGGTGCTTTGATACGATATAAAGACCTTGCGACGATGTTGGACATGTGAAAAACCGCTGAAAAACTATCTAGTTTGAGTAAGTGAAAAAATTTTATCAATATACAAAAATTAAGATTTTATGATATAATTTTTTTAAAAAGGAGGTGAGTATTTTGAGAGTTCTAAACCATGTTGAAGGAATAAAATTACTAGTGTGTTTATTAGTTGGTTTATGTACTATTAATTATTCGTTTATTTCCTTCGCTGAAACATAAACAAGTAATTTAGCTGATGCAACAAAATTATTCTAAAAAAGGAGTTGAGTTTTTTGAAAATTAAAAAAAGTATTAAAGGAATAAAATTACTAGCATGTTTATCAATTGGCTTATGCACTATTAATTATTCTTCTATTTCCTTCGCGGAAACAAAAACAGGTAATTCAGCGGATGTAACAAAAAATGCTAGTGGCATTGATACTGGTATAGCAAATCTTAAGTATAATAATCAAGAGGTTTTAGCAGTAAATGGTGATAAAGTAGAGAGTTTTGTTCCGAAAGA